>DAOTYW010000024.1:0-12681 GCA_034434755.1 Anaerolineae bacterium
CCCCTTCGGGGGCTGTGTGAGCCTGCGGAGCAGGCTTTCGCTTTGAGCCGTGGGGTTTAGCCCACGGCGGCTTGGCCTAAGTTGTGACGAATGCCTTCCCCCTATTTCTTCCCTCCCCCTCCCTCCACACACTTGCCTACTTGCCTACTTGCCTACTTGCCTACTTGCCTACTTACCCTGCTTCCATATTGCTCCACCTTGTGGTATACTCCCCTCAGGGAGCGGGCGATGGATGAGATCCGGGTCGTGATCGTGGATGATCATCCCTTCTTCCGCGAAGGATTGCGGAATGTATTGTCTGCCGAGCCGGGGTTGGTGGTGGTGGGCGAGGCGGCGGACGGGGAGGAGGCAGTACAGCAGGCTGCGGCGCTCCTGCCCGATGTCATGCTGATGGACGTCAACCTGCCGCGCATGAACGGCCTGCAGGCGACGCGGCGGGTCAAGGATACCTGCCCCCAGGTCAACGTAGTCGTCCTGACCGCCTACGACGATGAGGAGCAGATCTTCCATGCTGTGCGCGCCGGCGCGTCGGCCTACCACCCGAAGGATGTGGACCCCGCCCGGCTGGTCGCGACGATCCGCGAAGTGGCCGCCGGGCGCTACGTGATCGGCGGGGCGGTGCTCACGGAGGAGGCGCTCGGTCGCTGGCTGCTGGAGCGCTATCGGCAATTCGGCGGCGAACTGAGCGTGGAGGATCGTCGCCTCTCGCCCCTCTCCGAACGGGAGATGGAGATCCTGCGCCTGGTCGTCGCCGGAAAGAGCAACAAGGAGATCGCCTATCACCTGGGCATCAGCCACCAGACGGTCAAGAATCACATCACGGCGGTGTTGAGCAAACTGGGGTTGGAGGACCGCACCCAGGCGGCGGTGTATGCGCTCCGTCGCGGCTGGGTGCCCCTGCGTTCGGGGTCGGACGATGGATCGGCGTGAGGGTCGGGACGTGCAAAAGCTCCGTAACGGCTCACCCTCCCGCAGGTTTGGACGCAATTTGCAGCCCAAATCGCGCTTCAATGGCCATTCCGATTTGTTACTCGGTCACTTCCGAACCTGCGGGAGGGTAAGCTGATTACAAATCTCCCTTGTAACAGGAGGTCTGGATGGTCATACAGAGACAACGAGACCCCTCTTTCCAGCAGTTCCTGGAGGACTGTCGCAAGGAGTACGAGCAGACGCAGATGGAGCTGAAGGAGATTGACCTGCTGATCCAGCAGACCGTGGGGGAGATTGACCGGACGTCGCAGCGGAGCGTGCAGGCGGCCAACCGCATGCGCCAGGTCGAAACGGTCTTCGACTCGGTGCCGCGGGAGGACATCCGCGAGGCGTACACCGCGGTTCTGGAAACGCAGCAGCGGCTGTTCACCATGCGCGGCCAGTTGGAGAAGCTGCAGTCCGATCAGCGCCGTCTTCAGCAGTACGTGCGCTTGTTGCAGCGGGTGCTGGAACTGAGCCGGGAGGACGAGTCGGTGTTAGGGACGCAGGGCGCGGGGGCAGCGGGCGACGAGAGCGTGCCCACGGTGGTGCGGGTGATCGAGGCCCAGGAGCGGGAGCGGCAGCAGATGGCCCGCCAGATGCACGACGGGCCGGCCCAGGCGTTGACCAACCTGGTCCTCCAGGCGGAGATCTGCGAGCGGCTCTTCGCCGCCGATCCGGAGCGGGCGCGGGCCGAACTGGCCAACCTGAAGACGGCGGTGACCTCGACATTCGAGCGCGTGCGCGGCTTCATCAGTGACCTGCGGCCGATGATGCTGGATGACCTGGGGCTGGTGCCGACGCTGCGGCGCTACGTGGAGGACTTCGGGGGCGGCGACGTGCACGTGGCCCTGACGGTCAGCGGGCGGGAAAGACGCATCGCGTCACACAAGGAAGTGACGATCTTCCGGATTGTGCAGGCGCTGCTGAACAACGCCCGTGACATCTCCAAGGCCAGCAACGTCCAGGTTGCGTTGGACATGGGCGATGAGCGGACGCAGTTGGTGCAGGTGTCGGTGGAGGACGACAGCAGCGGTTTCGAACTGTCCGAACTGACCGGCGGGCCGGTCGGTCAGGAGATGGGCTTGACGACGCTGCGGGAGCGGGTGGAAATGCTCGGCGGTCGTTTCGAGGTGGATAGCAGCCCCGGTCGCGGCTTGCGCGTGGCGTTTGACATCCCGTTGCCGTAGCTGTCTAGTACTGAATTCCTATTGACCCAGGTGCGGTTCTGTGGCATGATAAGGTTGCGCAGAGGTCTTGCGCAGGAATCTCAATTTTGAAGGAAAGGAGGTGAACAAGATGCTGTATCTGCCGCGTGAAGAGGGCCAGGGGCTGGTTGAGTATGCATTGATCCTCGTTCTGGTGGCCATTGTCGTGATTGTCATTTTGGCGCTGCTGGGCCCGGCCATCGGGAACATCTTCTCCAACATCGTCAACGCGATCTAACCGGCACGACAAGGCTGCGCACATCGTGGACGTGGGGCCCTGCCTTCGGCGGGGCCCTGCGTTTTTGTCTGTCTGTCCCTATTGCCACCGCAGCCGATTTGTAGTATAATGTCGGCAGGAGGGAGCTGTCCCTCGCCGTGTTCTACTTTTATTTTCAAGGAGGTAAACCATGTTGTATCTGCCGCGTGAAGAGGGCCAGGGGCTGGTCGAGTATGCGCTGATCCTTGTCCTGGTCGCCATCGTCGTGATCGTCATCCTGGCGTTGCTGGGCCCGGCCATCGGGAACATCTTCTCCAACATCGTCAACGCGATCTAGACCAGGGGCGTACTGGACTGCCGCGGAGAGCCTCGACGCCGTCGAGGCTCTCCGTCGTTTGTGCTGGCCCTCGGTGGGTTGCCTGCCGTCCTGCTCCATGCTATAATCGTAGTCACGCGGAGGGGTGCCAGAGCGGCCGATTGGGGCGGTCTCGAAAACCGTTGTGGTCCTTAGGATCACCGTGGGTTCGAATCCCACCCCCTCCGCCAACGCTGATGACGCGGCAGAGGGCCCGCCATGTTCGTCCCCAACCGGGCGCCCCCACCGTCTCCAGCCTCTCCCGCTGGTTGGTGGTGGTGGTGTTCCTGGGCGCTGCTTTCGCCATGATCCGCGCCGTCTGGAGCGCGGGCCGGGCGGAAGGGGAACATGACTTACCGTCCACCCTCGCCGCCTCTCCGTCCTCATCGCCCGGCTGGCCCGTTGCATCACCGTCCGGCCCGATGAACCCGACGCCCACCTTGTCCGGGCAGCCCGCTCCTTTGCCCATCGGCATCGTCGCCGGCCACTGGGGCAACGACTCCGGGGCGGTCTGCGATGGCTGGCTGCAAGAGGTGGATATCAACCTGGCTGTCGCTCAGCGGGTAGTCAATACGCTCAGCGCCCTGGGCTACGAGACGGATCTGCTAGAGGAGTTCGACCCGCGCCTGGATGGGTACCGGGCGCGCCTGCTGGTCTCCATTCATTCCGACGCCTGTCTCTATCCGGAGGCCTCCGGCTTCAAGGTGGCCCGCGTGGCCGATAGCGCGGTGCCGGAATTGGAGGACCGCCTGGTGGCCTGCCTGGTGGACCGCTACCAGGCGCGCACGGGTCTCGCCTTCCACGAGGGCAGCATCACTGCCGACATGACCCATTACCACACCTTCTACGAGATTGACCCCGCCACGCCAGGGGCAATCATCGAGATCGGTTTCATGCTAGCCGACCGCGACCTGCTGCTTCGTCATCAGGACCTGGTGGCGCAGGGGATTATCGAGGGGATTCTGTGTTTCTTGCAGCCGTGAACACGTGTCTATGGGGTGAGTGAAGAGGCAGGATGAGGAGGGCGAGATGGCGGGTGGGATGGTTGGCGTGTTGGCCGGTCAGGGGCCGGCGCGGGCGGGGGACCTGGAGGCGCTGCGTCAGGCCGACGTCGAGGCGGTGAAGCTGCGCGCGCTGGTCAATCCTGCCGCCAGCCTGGCCGCCTACCGCGACGCCGGCTGCCGGCGTTTCCTGGTGCAACTGCTCAGCCCCCGGCCGGGGATGGCTCCCACCGACCCGCGCAGTTTCGTCAACGAGTTTGCCCCGGCGGTGGGCGAGTTCCTCCGCGCCGGCGTGACCGACTTCGAGGTCCACGACGCCCCGAACGCCGCCGGGCGCGGTTTCGGCGTCTCCTGGGATAGCCCGCCCGCCTTTTCCGACTGGTTCCTGGCCGTTGCCGAGGGACTGCGGGCGGAGTTCGGCCCGCCGCTGCGCGTGGGCTTCCCCGGCCTGGCTCCTGCCGGGCCGCTGCCGCCGGATGTCGCGCCGGTCGTCGCCGACGATGTCTTCCTCGCTGGCTGCGGCGAGGGTCTGGCGGCTGCCGATTTCGTCTGCTGCCACGTCTACTGGACCAGCCTGGATGAGATGCGCGATTTCCACGGCGCGCTGCGCTTCTTGCGCGTCTATATGGAGCGCCCGGAGGCGCGACGCAAGCCGCTGGTCATCTCCGAATTCGCCAACGTGGATCCGGCGTCACCGTGGGTCGTCAAGGGCGATCAGTACGCCGAGTTCTACTTCCTCTGCTCGCAGTACGACCGCCTGGCCGGCGCCTACGCCTTTCTGCTGCGCTCGCCCGACCCGGCCTACGCCAGCATGGCCTGGGTCGCCGACGATGGCACGGTGACGCCGCTGCCGGCCCGCGTCGCCCAGCGGCGACGCATGCCCCACCCGTCCCGCCTGCGCCTGGCCTGGCCCACGGTGACGCGCAACTACACCCAGGCCTACGGCGACCGTCAGCAGGTCTACTACGACGCTTCCTACGACCCCACGTACAACACGCACTGGCTGCACGGCGGGCACGAGGGGGTGGACCTGCAGGCGGCGGAGGGATCGCTGGTGCGCGCCTGTCAGGCCGGACGGGTCACTCACGGCCCGCCGGGGACGGCCTATGGCAGTTACGTGCGCGTGGAGAGCCAGGTGCCTGAAGTGGGCACGGTGACCCTGCTGTATGGTCACTTGCAGACGATCACCGTCTCCAACGGCGCGCAGGTGGAGCAGGGCGAGGTGCTGGGGTTGGCCGGGCGGACGGGCAGCGCCAGCGGACCGCACCTGCACCTGGGGATGAAGATCGCCGGCGTGACCCTGCGCCCGACCAGTCACTATGTGAATGCCCGTCCCTATCTGGACCCGGTACGCGGTTCGCCGCGCGAGCAGTACGGGCGCACGGTGGTGCTGCTGCCGCCGGGAGCCGACAACGAGTGGGCGCGGGCAGCGGTGGCGGCCACCTGGGACCGCTTCCGCTTCACCATCGGCGGCAGCGCCGATGACGCCGGCATCGGCGACCTGGACTTCCGCCGTGTGGTGGCGGTCAATCCGGCGGGGTGGGGGGGCGATCTGGAGACGTTCTTCGCCACCTACTACGCCGGCGTGATCTACACGCCGGTCGAGGCCGCCAGTCCTGCCGACCTGACGACGGCGCTGACGGCGCTGCCGGCAGCACCGCCGCCGCCCCCACAGCCCCCGCGGCGCGGTCTGCCGCGCGTCCAGTACGCCCGCACCGTCGTGCTCCTGCCGCCCGGCGCCGACCAGCCGTGGGCGCAGGCGGTGGTCGAGGCGACCTGGAACCGGCACCGCTTCACCATCGGCGGCAGCGCCGACGACGCCGGCATCGGCGACCTGGATGTCCGGCGGGTGATCGCGGTCAATCCGCCGTGGTGGAACGGCGACCTGCAGGCGTTTTTCGAGCGGTACTATCCGGGGGTCGTCTACGTGCCGCTGACGGTGGGCACGCCCGGCCATTTGCGGGAGAAGTTGTCGGAGTAGGGACGAAACCTCGCTCCGCTCCTACTTGCGCGTTTGGACAACCCGTGGTATAAGTGAGAACGTACAACCCTGCTGTGTTCGTGATCGCTGAACCGGGTTTCGAGCCAACAGAAGTACGGTGCGGGGACTGACTCCTCTGTGGGAATGCGGTAGCCTGCGGGCAAGGCAGACCCCTGGGCAGGTCCCCATTTGCGAGAGAAGGTTCTCGAAACGAGGCGGCACACGGCACGGCGGGGTTGGCTTTTGTGGGCAATGGTCGGGGCGGGTCTCAGACCCGCCCCGGCGCGTTACAGGATCATCGGCTCGCGGTAGAGGCCGAAGACCTGGCGGAAGATGTCCATGATCTCCTGCAGCGTCGCGTAGGCGCGCACGGCGTCCAGGATGAAGGGCATGGTGTTCTCCGTCCCCTGCGCGGCGATGCGCAGCCGGTCGAGCGCCTGACCGACGGCCCCGCTGTCGCGCTCCGCCCGCACCTGTTCCAGCCTGGCGCGCTGCCGCTCGTAGCCCTGCGGATCCATCTCCAACAGCGGCACGCGCAACGGCTCCTCGTCGGCGTACTCGTTGACGGCGACGATGACCCGTCGGTGCTCGTCAATCTCGCGCTGGTAGCGGTAAGCGGCGTCGGCGATCTCCTGCTGGAAGAACCCGACCTCGATGGCCGGCAGCACTCCGCCCAGCGCCGCGATGCGCTCGAAGTAGTCGTAGGCCTGGCGTTCGATGCGGTCGGTCAGCGCCTCGATGGCATAGGCGCCACCCAGCGGGTCAATGGTATGGGTTACTCCGGACTCGTGGGCGATGATCTGCTGGGTGCGCAGGGCGATGGTGACGGCGTACTCGCTGGGCAGAGCGAGGGCCTCGTCCAGGCTGTTGGTGTGCAGGCTCTGCGTGCCGCCCAACACCGCCGCCAGCGCCTGGATCGCCACCCGCACGACGTTGATCTCCGGCTGGCTGGCGGTGAGGGAACAGCCAGCGGTCTGGGTGTGGAAGCGCAGCCACCAGGAGCGGGGGTTGTTCGCCCCGAAGGTGTGGCGCATCTCCCGCGCCCAGATGCGGCGGGCGGCGCGGAATTTGGCGATCTCCTCCAGGAAATCGTTGTGGCAGTTGAAGAAAAAGGAGAGGCGCGGCGCGAACTCGTCCACCTCCAATCCCCGCCGCAGCGCCCAGCGGACGTACTCCATCCCGTCTGACAGGGTGAAGGCCAGTTCCTGCGCCGCCGTCGAACCGGCCTCGCGGATGTGGTAGCCGGAGATGGAGATGGTGTTCCAGAGGGGCAGATGGCGGGAGCCGAACTCGATCGTGTCGGTGACCAGGCGCATCGAAGGTTCGGGCGGGAAGATGTATTCCTTCTGGGCGATGTATTCCTTGAGGATGTCGTTCTGGATCGTCCCGCCCAGCTTGTGCATCGGGATCCCGCGTCTCTCGGCGGCGGCGATGTACATAGCCCAGATGATCGCTGCCGGGCTGTTGATCGTCATCGAGGTGGTCACCCGGTCGACGGGGATGCCGTCGAAGAGGATCTCCATATCGCGCAGCGAGGAGACGGCCACCCCGCACTTGCCGAACTCCCCTTCCGCCTGCGGCGCGTCGGTGTCGTAGCCCATCAGCGTCGGCAGATCGAAAGCCACCGACAGGCCAGTCTGCCCCTGCTCCAGCAGATACTTGAAGCGGGCGTTGGTCTCCTCGGCGGTGCCGAAGCCAGCGAACATGCGCATCGTCCACAGCCGGCCTCGGTGCATGGTCGGTTGGACGCCACGGGTGAACGGATACTCGCCGGGGAAGCCCAACTTCTCCAGGTAGTCGCCCTGGGCATCGAGCGGGGTATAGAGCCGCTCGACCGGCTCGCCGGAGGTGGTGATGAAGGTCTCGTACCGCTCCGGCTGGCGGGCGAGCGTCTGGCGCAGCGTCCCCTGCTCCCATTGTCGGCGCGCGTCCTCTAACTGCTTGCGTTCCTCATCGCGCATATCGTCTACCCCCCTGAATGATCTGCGGTTCCACGTCGCACACCATACGAATCACGTTTCACGTTTCACGTTTCACGTTTCACGTTTCACGTTTCACGTTTCACGTGTTCCGTGCTGCGTGGTTCGTTCGTTTGGCCCAGCGCTTCGAGGGCCCGTTCGGCAGCGGCCTGTTCGGCGGTCTGCTTGGAGCGTCCTTCGCCGCACCCGGCGATATTCTGGCCCAACAGCACCTCGGCGATGAACACCTTGTCGTGGTCGGGCCCGCTCTCGGTGGCGATGCGGTAGCGGGGGGTCACCCCCAGCTCGGCCTGTGCCCATTCCTGCAGGCGGCTCTTGGCATCCTTGTCCGCCTCGGTGCGGAGGATGGCCTCGGCTGCCGGAGCGGCCAGCTCGTTGACGAGGGCCAGGACGGGCGCCAGCCCGCCGTCCAGGTAGAGCGCCCCCATCAACGCCTCGAACGCATCGCCCAGGTTGGTCGGGCGGGTGCGGCCGCCGCCCTCCTCCTCGCCGTGCCCCAGGCGGAGCACGTCGCCCAGGCCGAGCTGGTGGGCGAAGGCGACCAGGCCCTCCTCGCGCACCAGCGCCGCCCGCAGGCGGGTCATCTCTCCCTCCTGGAAGGCCGGATACCGCTCGAAGACCCAGGCAGCGACGGCCAGGTTCAGCACCGCGTCGCCGAGGAACTCCAGGCGCTGATTGTCCGACCCCTCCTCCGGATGCTCGTTGGCGTAGGAGGAATGGGTAAGGGCGCGCAGCAGCAGCGCCGGGTCGCGGAAATGATACCCGATACGGACCTGAAAGGCATCGTTGTTCGCCATCTCACGAACGGCGCAATGGTAGCACAGAATGGCGAGTTGGGCAATCTGGCGGTGGGCAGTGGGCAGTGGGCAGTGGGTAGTGGGTAGTGGACAGTGGGTGTGGACAGTGGTTGAATTCCTGGCGGGTCGTGGTAAGATGGGGGCAGTCGAGCTGAGAGGAGGACTCCCATGAAACCAGGCCTGATCATCCCACCGAACTACCGTCCGCTGCTATCGGCGCACGAGACCGAGATCGCCATCCGCCGGATCAAGACCTTCTTCCAGGAGAACCTGGCCTTCGAACTGAACCTGCTGCGGGTGACGGCGCCGCTGATGGTGCGCGCCGGGACGGGCATCAACGATGACCTGAGCGGCAGCCAGCGCCCGATCTCCTTCCGCGCCGCCGGCCTGGACGCCGACGCGGAGATCGTCCAGTCGCTGGCCAAGTGGAAGCGGCTGCACCTGGCCGACTTCGCTTACCCGCCGGGGACGGGCATCTACACCGACATGAACGCCATCCGCCCCGACGAGACGCTGGACAACCTCCATTCGCTGTACGTGGATCAGTGGGACTGGGAGCGGGTGATGGGGCCGCAGGAGCGCAACCTGGATTTCCTCCAGGAGATCGTCCGCCGCATCTACGACGCCATCTACCGCACGGAGAAGTACGTCTGTTACTTGTTCCCGGTCGTCGGGCCGGCGATCTTGCCGGAGACGATCACCTTCATCCATAGCGAAGAGCTGGAGGAACGCTATCCCGATCTGGAGCCGGTCGAGCGGGAGCGGATGGCCTGCCGTGAGCACGGGGCCGTGTTCATCATCGGCATCGGCGCGGCGCTGCGCAACGGCCGTCCCCACGACAGCCGCGCCCCCGACTACGACGACTGGTCCACGCCGACGGGCGACGGGCGCTGCGGCCTGAACGGCGACATCCTGGTCTACTATCCGCTGCTGGACGGCGCTTACGAACTGTCGTCCATGGGCATCCGCGTCGACCCGGCGGCCATGGAGCGTCAATTGGCGATCTGCGGCAACCAGGAGCGGCGGGAGCTGCTGTTCCATCGTCGCCTCCTGGCCGGCGAACTGCCGCAGACCATCGGCGGCGGCATCGGCCAGTCGCGGCTGTGCATGTTCTACCTGCGCAAGGCGCACATCGGTGAGGTGCAGTCCAGCTTGTGGCCGCCGGAGATGGTCGAGACCTGCCGCCAGCACGGCATCGTGCTGCTGTGATTGGGCCGTGGGGCGGGCCAGCGGTCCGCCCCACGCATTGCTGCACGCCGCCGGGGCGGCAGCGCGGCCAAAGTTTCGTGCCGAGGGATCACGGCGACTGTCTGGCGATCAGCGGCAGGTACAACCGCGGCGCCTGCCAGAGCCGGATCGCGTCGTCGGGGAACTGCGGGTGCATGCCGTAGTTGCGCACGCGGATGCGCGGCCCCGCCCCGTCCTCCGAGGCCAGCCCGGCCACGACCACCCGGTCCAACGGGCCGATGTCCGACCAGACGCCGTTGTAGCCGTCCAGGAAGGCGCGCACGGGGCCGCTGCCGTCGTCCACCCAGATCGCGTCGCGGTTGGCCGAGCGGGCGGTCACGGTGCCGGTGACCACGACCAGCCAGCCCTCGTTCTCCTCCAGGGCGGCGTCGCCGGTGGATAGGCTCAGCGGGTACGCGCCGCCGATGCTCATCGCCGCACTGATGACGCAGGTCGGCGTGAGCACGTCCACCTGCTCGGTCTCGAAGAACTGGATCTCCGTATCCCCCTGATAGACGTCCATCGTCCCCACCACGCGGACGCAGTCGCCGCGCTGGAAGGTCTCGCTGATCGCCGAGGAGGCCGTCCCCGCCGGGGCGAAGACGGTGATCCCGGCGCTGTCGTCCTGGACGGTGAGCACGTCGAAGAACTCGCCATAGCTGGAAGTGACCACGCCCTCGACCCAGACCAGTTGGTCGAGCCGCTCCGGGCTGTCGTCCAGTTCGGGGTCGGTGCGGGCCTCGGCGATGGTCAACGGCTGCAGCGGCTCGCCCAGCAGCCACATGACGATCTCCAGGTTGAGCAGCTCGTTCTGCTTGCCGTCCCCGGCGACGTAGGCAAAGACGTTGAAGGGGTCGTTCGAGTCGCCGTAGAAGAAGAGCCGGCCCGCCGCGCCGGGGATGTCGTAGCCCGCCGCGCCCGGCAGCACCTCCGTCTCGCCGTAGAGGTAGGCGTCGCCCTGCCCGTCGGCGTCGGTGTTGTGGGTGCAGTTCGGCTCGCCGTAGGTGCCGGAGCCGGGGTCCAGGTCGCCGACGATGAACAGGAAGCCGTTCGCCCCCAGGTCGTCCTGCGTCAACGCCTGCAGGTTGCGGTCCACCAGCGAGGCGTCGGACCAGGACTGGGCCTGGACGACGTTGACGCCGACGCCGGTGGTCAGGCTGAACGGATAGAGGTGCCAGAGCACGCCCCACGGGTAGCCGTTGTTGTTGTTGCCGTCGAGGATCTCGTCGTCGTTGAAGCGGATGGGGATGTCTTCGCCGACGCGGGTTTCGAGCGCGGCGATCAGTCCGTTCATGCGGCTGGCAAGCGTGTTGGCCCACCAGACCTTGCCGGTGTAGTCGGACATGCTGTTCAGCCACAGGCTGCCGCCGGCGGCGACGAAATCGCCGAGGGCCGCCAACTCGGCGGCGGTGAGCTGGTTCGGGCCGTAGGCGTTGACGACCACCAACCGCACGGTCTCGGTGTTCAGGTCGCCGGCGGTGATCTCGTCCAGGTTGAAGAGGACGTTGTAGCCGTGCAGGGTCAGGTCGTCCACGAACTGGCGGGTGCCGTGGGGGTCCGCGCCGATGTTGCCGTGGCCGTTGTCAATGAGGATCAGCGGGATGCGCTCGTCGGTGACGGTCATGGGCATCTCGGCCTGGTTGTCTTCGGGATTGTCGCCGGCCGGCGCGCCGACGAGGGCAGCGGTGACGGTCACCGGGCCGGTGACGAGCGGCTGCCAGGCGACGACGGCGTAGCCGTCGGCGCAGGGGCCGCTCGCGCACGGCGGGACGGTCAGGACGACCTGACCGATGGGTGAGCCGTTCTCGGTGAAGTCCACCGTCACCGTCTGCGTGCTCTGCCCGCGATTGGTCACCCGCGCGGTGAACAGGCTGGGGTTGTAGATGGTCGGCAGGGAGGGCTGGACGCTCAGGTCGGTGATGCTGATGTCCTCGTCGCCGCTGGTCCAGACCGGCGAGGAGACGATGCGCTCACCGTCGGCCTGGGTGACCATGGCGAAGTAGTAGTGGACGCCAGGGGTGATGTCCAGCTCGACCTGCCAGTCGAAGCTGGCAGCAGCCGGGTAGGTCGCCGCGACCACCTGTCCCTGGTCGGTGAACAGCTCGACCC
The DNA here is from genome assembly GCA_034434755.1 of Anaerolineae bacterium. Classification (GTDB taxonomy): domain Bacteria; phylum Chloroflexota; class Anaerolineae; order B4-G1; family DUEL01; genus DAOTYW01. Next base: position 11,844 of record DAOTYW010000024.1, read on the forward strand.
GGTCGGCGAGCTCGCCGTCGGGGTCGTTCCCCTGCACCTGGAAGGCGACGTGGCCGGTGTTGGGGATCTCGGCGCCCATCCAGTAGCCGTTGGCGCGGAAGAAGAGCTCGAAGTTGCTGTCCTCGCTGGCATAGGTGCGGCGGGCGCGCAGCGCTTCCAGCAGGTCGTCCTTGGTCAGCGCGGCCATGACCACGCCGGTGCGGTGCGGGCTGATGCAGCCCCAGTTGGTCGAGTGGTTATCGGTGTTGTTGGTCGCGCCGACCCGCCAGCCGTAGTCCAGGGAACGGATCCACTCGTCCCAGGAGAAGACGTAGGAGCTGCCCCAGCCGTTGCCCACCTCCTCCAGCTCGGCCACGTCCTCGACCTCGGGGTGGTAGGCCCAGTCGTTGAAGTTGATCCAGCCAGGGTGGTTGAACTGCATCACCGTGCCGGCGCCGTCCACGGCCTGGGTGCCGGTGATCGCCAGCCAGGGATAGAAGCCCTGCACGGTGACGCCGGCCTCCAGGTTGGGGGTGTAATCGCAGTAGGCGCAGCCGGGTACCAGGCTGCGGGTAGCGTGGCGGACGGTGTTATAGACGTTGGTGTGGCCCTCGCCGCCCTGGGTGTACTCGAAGCCGCGCAGGCCGACGAAGACGCCGTCCTGGGTGGCGGCCTCCGCCTGGGCCAGGATGTCGGCCCACTCGGCGTCGCTGATCGCGTAGGAGTGGTCGGTGACGGCCAGGAAGTCCAGCCCGCAGGCCTGGGCGGAGGCGAAGGCGTGCTCCGGCAGCCCGGAGCCGTCGGAGTACGAGGTGTGGTTGTGCAGGTCGCCCAGGAAGGCGAACATCGGCGGCTCGGC
>DAOTYW010000025.1:0-22639 GCA_034434755.1 Anaerolineae bacterium
CGGACGATGCTCCCATCGGCGCGACGGCGGACGATGGCGTAGCCCCGCTCCAGCGTCGCCAGCGGGCTGACCGCCGCCAGCCGTCCGACCAGCCCGGCTAGCCGCTCCTGGCGCAGAGCGAGGGCGTGTCCCATCCAACCGGCGGCCCGCGCCGACAGGTCGTCCACCCGCTGGCGGGCCTGATTCAGCCGCGCCGTGGGCGAGAGGTGGCGCAGCGCCCGCGCCTGCTCGCTCAGCGCGGCCCGCCACGCGGCGACGCTCCTATCCAGGGCTGCTGCCAGCCGTGTCCTCAGCATCGCCACCTGCCCGCGCAGCTCGGCGGCATCGGGCGTGGCGACCTCCGCTGCCGCCGACGGGGTGGGGGCGCGGACATCGGCAGCGAAGTCGGCCAGGCTGAAGTCGGTCTCGTGGCCCACGCCGCAGACCACCGGCAGGCGCGAAGCGGCGATGGCGCGGGCCACCCGCTCGTCGTTGAAGGCCCACAGCTCCTCCAGCGAGCCGCCGCCGCGGGCGACCAGGATCACGTCCACGTCGTCCCGCGCGTTCAGCGCCTGCAACGCCCCCACGATCTGCGGCGGCGCGTCGTCCCCTTGCACCGGTGTCGGCGAGAGGAGCACCTCGGCCAGCGGGTAGCGGCGGGCCAGGACGTGCAGGATATCCCGCAGGGCGGCGGCGGTCGGCGAGGTGACCACGCCGATGCGCCGGGGGAAGCGCGGCAGCGGTCGCTTGCGCTGCGCGTCGAACAGCCCTTCCGCCTCCAGACGGGCGCGCAGTCGCTCGAACTGCTGGTAGAGCCGCCCCAATCCGGCCGGCTCCAGGTGGTCCACGTAGAGCTGCAGGCTGCCGCGCTGCTCATAGACACTGACCCGTCCGTGGGCCAACACCTGGTCGCCATCCCTGGGCAGGTCGGACAGCTTGCGGGCGTCCGTCTTCCACATCACGCAGCGCAGCTCCGCCCCGGCGTCCTTGAGGGTGAAGTAGCAGTGGCCGGAGGAGGCCTGGGTGAAGTTGGAGACTTCTCCCTCCACCCACGCGTCGTCCAGCTCCGGCTCGTCCTCCAGCACGGCGCGGATGCGTGTCACGAGCTGACTGACCGTGAAGGGCAGCGGTTCGATTGTCGGGAACAGGGACAGTTGCTCGAACATCGCGTATCGCTTATCGCATCTCGCGTATCGTGTATCGCTGATCGTTTGTCGCCGATTGTGTATCGCCTACCGCACTGTTACTCACTGTCCGCTGTGCACTGCCCACTACCCACTACCCACTACCCACTACCCACTACCCACTGCCCACTACCTCCGCCAGCGGTAGTCGTTGGACAGGGCGGCGCGGAAGTCGGCCTGGATCTGATCCTTGTCGTTGATCCTCCACTCGTCGTCCTGCCAGCGGTAGAGCAGCAAGCAGCGGATCTGCTGCGCGTTAGGCGAGCTGTTCCAGCGGTGGATCTCCGCGTAGGCGGCGCGCACCCAGCCGATGTTCTGGTTCACCCAGCCCACCGGCGGGCTGCCGTCGGCGTTGACCGTCCAGTGGTTAGACTCGGTGATGTAGATCGGCCGGTTGCGCCAGCGGGCGGGGATAGCCTCGGCGAACGGGCGGTAGGCCTGGAAGTCGTAGTAGTGCTCGTTGACTGTCCCCGGCTGAAGGAACGGGTCGCTGAAGACGCGCTTGCTGGTGATGTACTCCAACACCGGGCCGTGGGTGTAGGTATGCAGGCAGATGCCGTCCAGCTCGTTGATCCCGTCCAGCATTTCCTTGAAGTAGGTCAGTGGACGGTAGCGCAGGCCGCCCAGCCGCGCCCACGGGTAGGTGTTGTACGGGTCCACCGCCCCGGGCACGACGATGGCGTTGGGCAACACGGCCTTGATCGCCTGGTAGGCCAGGTTGAAGGCCTGGGCGTAGAGCTGGGGAGTGATGTGCTCGATGGGATTGTCGGCCCCGCCGGGGTGCTCGCGGACGTTGTTCTGCTCGTTGCCGATGACCAGCACCCAGTTGTAGATGCGCTGGCTTACCTCCGGGTGCTTGAGGTACAGCTCGGCGTAGCGGGCGCAGGTGGCGGCGAAGGCCGGATAGAGGCCCGACGTCGGGAGCGTGCCGCTGGGCTCGTAGCCATAGTTCAGGCGGATGATCACTCCCTGTCCGTTGCGCGCCCAGTCCCACAGCTTCTGCCGGCGGTTGGACGCGGGGTCGAGGGCGTCGGGGTTGCTGCCGATCCCCTCGGTGAAGAGCACCCAGCCGGTCTTGCCGGAGCCCTGGTAGAGGTAGCGGAAGTCGGCGCTCTCCGGCACGCCGACGGCGTGGATGCCGAAGATCCACGCACTCTCGCCGAAGGGCAGCACTGCCTCTTCGGCCGGTCGGCGCGTATCGGTCGGGGCATCGGCGGCCAGGTACGATGCGCCGACGTACCCCTCGTGCAGGCTGGGCGTGCGCACGCGCACCCACTGTCCCTGTACGCCGATCCTGGCCCCCTCCTGCGGGTTGAGCAGGTCGAGGATCGTGCCGTCGGGGACGTGCCAGATGATCGGGGCGGACGCGGAGGGGGCGGAGCGCACGTTGAGGCCGATCTCGCTCTGGACGCGCACCTGGGTGATGAGGGTGGGCGGCTGGTCGCCGGCCGGGGAGCGGTCGGTGACGTACCAGGCGGCGACCCAGCCGGGCGGGCCGTCCGGTTCGATCTGCACGTTGAGCCACTGGCCCATCTGGCCGAGCTTCGCCCGCGCCTGCAAGGGATTCTCCAGGATGCGCATGCGCGCGCCAGTGTACAGCCGCCCGATCAGCGTGTCGGCGCGGGTCGCCGGCTGGCTGCGGTAGTTGACCTCCTGCTCGTTCCAGACGTGAGTCAGATGGCCCGGCGGTGGGGGTGGGGGGGCGGGGAGGGTGGGGGGCGGGTCGGGTGGAGCGGTGGCCACCTGGCCCTCCGGGATCCAGCGCAGGTTGCCATCGGGAACGCGCACCTGCAGCCAGGGGTTGCCGTCGCTGCCGGCGCGGCGGGAGACGGGTTCCAGTGGTGTGCCGCGGCTCAGCGCCTGCACGCGCCGCGAGGCGGGATCGGCCGACTCGTACAGCACGGCCCCTTCGAGTGGGCGGATCCAGACCGTCTCCGGCAGGATGGGTGCTCCGCCGCCACCCGCGCCGAGCGGGAGAGCGCGGATCTGCGGCAGCAGCGCGTCGTCAATCACCGCCGCTGTGAAGAAGCTGACGAAGGTCGGTTCGTGGGTGCCCAGCCGGTCGAGCCAGACCTGGAACTCCTCCGCGCTGAAGCGCACGCTGCCGTACTCGTCGTGGTAGGGGGCCAGGACCGGGTAGAGCGGCGGGCGGTAGCCCCAGCGGGCGCACCAGGTCGTGTAGTGGCCGATCATCCAATCGTCAATCACCCGCCGGGCCTGGATCTCCCACGGAGTGGCGCTGCCCGGGGCGAAGAAGGAGCCGTAGGCCATCGGCATCAGCCCACCGTGACAGATCTCGTTCAGCTCGTCATAGGGCAGGTCACGATGGTGGGAGATGTTGGGGAAGGAGCAGTTGTAGAGCTGATCGAGGTCGAGGCCGGCGTCGCGGACGGCGCGGGCCAGCGTCCGCGCCTGGACGAACCGTCCGCTGCAGGGGGCTTCCGTATCGAAGACGAAGCCCTGGAAGCCGTCCTGGAAGGCGCGCACCGCCGTCTGCGCCTCCGCAGCCGGGTCCTGCAGCAGCAGCCAGGTCCAGGCGAAGGGGATCAGCCCAGCGTTGACGATGCGCTGCGCGGCCTGGGCCGAACCGTCGTAGTAGGTCGCCCCGTTCGCTACCTTGTACAGAATGTGAGTCGCTCCGACCTGCTGGGCGAGCTGGATGGCCCGTTCCAGCTCCGATGTGCCGGGGCGGGGTCGGGCCCAGAAGCCTTTGCCTTGTAGGGTGTTTGGGTTGCTCATTCCTCCTCCTTGCTTGGGTTGTCCGAAGTTCGAAGTCCGGGATTGGAGGTTGGAGGTTGGAGGTTGGAGGTTGGACATCGGACATTGACTTCAGTAGGCAGTATATCGGAAACAGCGTCTCGATCCGTATCTGCCGTGCGTCACGCGACGTAGCGGTGGACGATCTCCACCGCCTGCTGCACGCCTCCTTCGGCGCGCACTTTCTCTCCCAAAGCCTTCGCCCGTTGGCGCATCGGCGCGTCGGTGGTGGCCACGCGGATCGCTTCTGCCAGCCGTTCGGCGGACAGTCTGGCGAACGGGATGGGTCGGGGACCTGCTCCGAGGGCGGCTACGCGTCGCCCCCAGTAGTACTGGTCGAAGAGGAACGGCACGACGATACACGGCACCCCCGAACGCATGCCAAACGCCGTCGTCCCGGCCCCGCCGTGGTGCACCACAGCGGCCATCCTGGGGAACAGCCAGCCGTAGGGCGCATACTCGATCCTGAAGACCTCGGCGGGCAGCTCTCGCTGTCCGATGCCGGCCCAGCCCGCGTGCAGGACGGCGCGTCGCCCACTGCGCCGGATCGCCTCCAGCACCACGCCCGTCGTGCGCGCGGGGTCGCGGACGGTCATGCTGCCGAAGCCGATGAACACCGGCGGCGGCCCGGCCTCGCTGAAGCGGCGCAAGTCGTCCGGCGGCTGTTCATGCTTCTCTTCGGGGAACCAGTAGCCGGTGACGTGAATGTGGGCGCCCCAGTCGGGCGGGCGGGGCGCGGCGTGCGCGCTGAAGCCGTTGAGCACCGGCACGGGGCGTTGCTCCATCCAGCGCGAGTACCCTCCCATCGGCGCGTTGGGCAGGCCAAGAGACCGCTTGCGCCAGCGGTTGGCCGTGGGTCGGTAGATCTGCCAGACCAGTTGGTAGGCTAGCCAGTGCGTGAACCGGTTGTAACCTGGGATGAACGAGAACCGCGTGGGGAAGGCCAGGTTGGGGTAGTGGCGACTCGGCGCGAGCGGCATCACCGCCGCCGCGAACAGCGGGATGTCCAGCTTCTCGGCCAGGTCGCAGCCGTACAGCCCACCGGGCAGTTGACTGATGAGCACCTCCGTATCCCACAGCGCCGGCGCATACAGGTCGCGGGCGAAACTCTCCGCCAACGCACCGATCGAGCGGTGGATCGCCCTGGCCATGCGCAAGGGATTGGCGCGCGATTCGAGCAGGGCGTGGCCACTGGACGAGTTCAGGATCGCCTGCATATCGCCGCGCACGGGGTGGAAGTCCAGGCTGTGCGCGGCGATCAGGGGGGCGAAGCCCTCGAAGGTGGCGACGCGCACGCGATGTCCCGCCGCCCGCAGCGCCTTGCCCAGCGTGGCGTAGGGGATCACGTCGCCGCGTGAACCGAGGGCCATGATCAGGAACCGCATCGTGACAGATTCACCGCCGAGCAGACTGAGACGGCCTCGCGTTCTCGCCGTTCACACGGACGAGGAACCGCCACGGGGCGCTGATGGCCGCCAGGTCGCCGCGCACGCCGATGCGCGGGCCGACGACGACATTCGCATCGTCCACGGGCCGTCCTTCCTCCACAAATAGCAGGCTATCCGGCGCACACAGGTCGGCGCGGTCGAACTGGCGGTCGAGCGCCAGCGCCTGGCAGAGCCGCCCCGGCCCACTGGTCAGTTGATGATCGGGCAGGCCGCCGCGCAGGGTGCGCATGCGCTCGATCCCCTCCAGCGGCTGCAGCGCCCGCAGCAGCACCGCCGCCGGGAAGCCCTCCCGCTCGGTGACCAGGTTCAGGCAGTGGTGCACGCCGTAGATGAAGTAGACGTAGGCGTGGCCGGGCGGGCCGAACATCGCCGCGTTGCGCTCCGTGCGCCCGCAGCGGGCGTGGGAGGCCAGGTCATCCTCGCCGATGTACGCCTCCACTTCCACGATCCGCCCGCTCAGCCGTTGCCCGTCCAGCAACCGCACCAGCACCCGTCCCAGCAGGTCGCGGGCGACCGTCAGGGTATCGCGGGCGAAGAACTCACGTGCCAGTCGGGCCATGCGGGAAGCGCGGGTCCTGTTCCATGGTCATCCGTAGCCCCTCTTCCAGGCCGACGTGCGGCTCGTAGCCCAGCAAGCGGCGGGCCAGGGTGATGTCGGCGCAGAGGCGGGAGACACCGCCGCTCTCGGCGGGGCTGTGCAGCACCTCGATGGCCTGGTCGCAGGCGCGGGCGACGGCAGCGGCCAGGTCGTTGATGCTCGTCTCGCGCCCGCTGCCTACGTTGATGATCCTCCGCTCCACATCGGCGGTGGCGGCAGCCCTCAGCGCCTCCACCACGTCGTCCACGTAGACGAAGTCGCGGCTCTGCGCGCCGCTGCCGAAGATCACCACTGTCCCGCCGCGCAGCGCCTGCTGCAGGAAACGGGGCACGACGGGGGGGTGGGAAGCAGGCAGGTGCTGACCCGGCCCGTAGGCGTTGAAGATGCGCAGCACCACCGTCTCGATGCCCCACAGCGCGCCGATGGTGCGGACGTAGTACTCGGCGGCCAGCTTGCTCACCGCGTAGGGAGACTGGGGGTTAGGAAGCTGATCTTCGGCGACCGGCTGGTGGGCCTGTTCGCCGTAGACGGCGCCGGAGGAGGTGAAGACGACCCGCCGCACCCCGGCGTCGCGCATCGCCTCCATCACGCTGACCGTCCCTCCGACATTGACCTCGTTGTATTCGCGTGGGTAGAGCATAGACTCGGAGACCAGCACGCGGGCGGCCAGGTGGTAGACGCAGTCCACGTCCTGCAGCAGCGTCCACAGCTTCGGCCGGTCGAGCACGTTGCCACGGGTGAAGAGCACCCGCCGGTCCAGCCGCGCCGGGTCGCCCGCGCTCAGGTCGTCCATGACGCGCACCTGGTGCCCCTCGGCAACCAGCCGATTAGCCAGGGCCGTGCCCAGGAAGCCGGCCCCGCCGGTGACGAGGAATTGCATAGCAGGTCTCCTTGGCTTGGGTGCGTTATGGTCTATTATAGCACAGATTCGTCTACTGGCGGCGTAGGACACCTGCGAGCAGTTGTCCTACGAACTGGGCGAGGCACACTTGCGCTCTTGCGGTAGTCGGAGTAGAATCCGAAGTAGTCTCATACGGGAGGACTATTGGAATCCCTCACGGCTGCAGAAGAAGCACAGCCGGCGGAGCGTCCCAAGGACATCTCGCTGGGCCGCGCGTTCGGCGGGCGGTCGTTCCTGCGCGATGTGCTGGAGACCCTCGTCCTGACCCTGGTCATTTTCTTCGTCGTCAACACGCTGACCGGTCGTTACCAGGTGCGTGGGGCGAGTATGGAGCCGTCGCTGTACAACGGACAGTACGTGATCGTCAGCAAGCTCAGCTACCGGCTGGGTGAGCCGCAACGGGGCGATGTGGTCGTCTTCCTGCCCCCCAATGGCGCGGAGGATGACTACATCAAGCGGATCATCGGCCTGCCGGGGGAGCGGGTCGAGATCCACGATGGCGCGGTCTGGATCAATGGCTACCGCTTGGAGGAGCCCTACACCCACGCACCGATCCCGTATACCGGTTCGTGGACCGTCGGGCCGGGCGAGTACTTCGTCCTGGGGGACAACCGGCCCAATTCCAGCGATTCTCACTCCTGGGGCTTGCTGCCGGCCGAGAACATCGTCGGTCGAGCGTGGTTCTGCTACTGGCCGCCTGAGCACTGGGGCACGATCCCGCACTATAGTTTCTCGTTGCCGGAGGGAGGAGAGTGAACGCCGCGACGGCCCGTGTGCCGCTGGTGGAATTTCCACCCGAAGCCCTGCTCGAGGTCATTGACGGGCTCACGCCGCAGCGATTGGCCGGGCTGTTGGACGCCACCGATCTGAGGGCGGACACCCAGGAGCCGAAGATTCGCCAGCTCGCCGAGCTGGCCGTGCGCTACGGCTGCGCCGCGGTCTGCGTCAACCCGGTCGAGGTGGACCTGCTGCCGGGCCTGTTGCGGGGCAGCGGGGTGAGGGACTGTTACGTGATTGACTTCCCGCTCGGCAAATCGCCGATTGCGGTGAAGGCGCAGCAAACGGCGCACGTCGTGTCCGCCAGTCGGTCCTCACGTGGCGAAGGGCCCGGCTGGGTTGAGCTGGACATGGTGATCAACGTCGGCCGCTTCAAGCGCGACCCCGACTTCACGGCGCGGGAGATCGCCGCCGTGGTCGAGGCCGCCGATGGTGAAGCGGTCAAGGTGATCATCCGCTCGGCGGAGCTGTTGGACGAGGAGATTGTCCTGGCCTGTCAGATTGCGCAGCGGGCGGGGGCGCGCTTCGTCAAGAACTCGACCGGGATGGACGCGTTTGGCGCGACGCCCGAACACATCCGCTTGATGCGCCAGGCGGTGGGGCCGGAGATGGGGGTCAAGGCGGCTGGCGGCATCCGCACCGCCCTCGACGCCGTGCGGCTGCTCATCGCCGGGGCGCGGCAGCCGGAACTGCGCACGCCGGAGCGCTTCCGCATCGGCGCTTCCGCGCCGCTGGATATCCTCTCCAGCTTCGAGGCGCTGCGGCAGGACCCCCGCGCGGGGGTGGCCATCGCGGTGGATCCGTGTTCCCTCTGTCCCTCCGGCCACGCGGACAGGCTGAGCGCGGAACTGCGCGCGGCGGCCCTGGAGCGCTGCCGCGCCTGCCCAGTTCCACCATCCGTGGCGTCTGTCGAAATCCATTGAGTCCAAATTCCTTGCATCCATGTAACTGCTCATCTCAGCCTTCCGCAGGTTCGGAAGTGGCCGGCAACGCATCGGAGTGGTCATTGCCGTGCGATTGGGGCTGCCAATTGCGCCCAAACCTGCGGGAAGGTGAGCAGTTACGAATCCATTCAATCCGTGTCATCCGTGTCATCTGTGTCCTCGGAGGTGAGCGATGCAGGAAGTGCTTCAGACCGGTTGGCTGGCGGGGGATTTCTTCAGCCATAGCTACCGCATCTCCGCTCAGGTGGACGTTCGCCGCCGGACGCTGTACGAGCTGCTCAACGACCCGATGACGGCGTTCCTGCCGCTGGAGGATGCCTATGTCTCCTCGATTGACCGCCCTGGCGATATCAGCGCGGCCTATCCGGCTTCCTACCTGGCCAAGAGCAACCTGTCGCTCGTGTTGGTGCCGCAGCGCGATGACGTCGTTCCCCGTCAACAGACCTACGGTGCATACGCCGGGGCGTACTTGCAGCGGGTGTTCCTCACCGTCCCTTCGCTCGAGGTCGAGGGATACCTGCGGCTCTCGGCGCGGGTGGACCTGCGGCGGATCCTGTCCCTGGAAAACGAGAGTTTCATCGCCGTGCTCGATGCCCGCGTGCGGGCTTCCCTGCGACCGGATGTCGTCTTCACCGGCGGGGGAATCCTCGTCAACAAGCGGCACATTGGCGTGTTTTGCCTGATTGAGGAGCAGTAGGAAAGGGGGGAGCGATGGCCAAAATCCTGGTGATTGACGACAATGCCGACCTTTTGCAGATGGTGCGCATGCTCCTGGAACAGCGGGGTGGGCATGAGGTCATCTTGAGCGCGGAGGGGGAGGACGGCATTGCCAAGGCGTTGGCGAACCCGCCCGACCTGGCGATTGTGGACGTGATGATGCCCGGCATGACCGGCTACGAGGTCTGCAAGCGGCTGCGCAAGGAGCCGTCCACGGCGGAGATGCCGATCATCATCCTCACTGCGCGCGGCCAGCCGGTAGACCGGGAAGCGGCGTTGGCGGCGGGAGCCAACGAGTATCTGGCCAAGCCGGTGACGATGGCGCAGTTGCTGGAGCGGGTGAACGCCCTGCTGGCGCAGGCGCCGGCTCGCGGCGCCGGCGGGCTGAGCGGCGTCGTCGCCCTGGTCAGCCTGCGCGGCGGCGTGGGGGTGACGACGCTGGCCGTCAACCTGTCCCTGTTCCTGACCCAGCAGGCCCCGGAGCGTGTCTGCCTGGTGGACCTGTGCCCCTCTTCCGGCCACGCGGCGTTGCAGTTGGGCTTGCGGCCCGATCCGAACTGGGCGGGGCTGGCGTTGTTGCCCACCGTGCCCGGCGAGGCGGTTGTGCGGGCGGCACTGCTGGTCCATGCCACACGGTTGCACCTGTTGGCGGCGCCCTTCGTGCCGGTCGTCGGCGGTGGGTTGCCGGCCGACAAGGTGCGGGCGACGCTGGCCGTCCTGCGGCGCGACTTCGGCACAGTGGTGGTGGACCTGCCGTCGGTGCTGACCGAGGGGACGATGGCGGCGTTGGAGGCTGCCGACCTCATCGGCGTGGTCACGGCAGCCGATCAACCGACCATCCAGACGACGCTGGGGACGCTGCAGGCGTTGAAGACCTGGGTGGGCAAGGTGCGGCTGATCCTCAACCAGCCGACGCCGGGAACGGCGCCGGCGCTCGAGGCGCTCCAACGGGTGTTGAAACAACCCTTCGCCGGCGCTGTCCCGTTCGACCCGGCGCAGGCGCGGGCGCTGGCGCAGGGCAAGCCGCTGGTGATGAGCGATCCCAACTCCCCGCTGGCCCAGGGGATCGCCCGCGTGGCAGCGGGGTGGAGCGGCGCGGCTACGGTGGAGTGAGGAGCCGTCCCCATTCCGTGGTCGGCCCCTGAGTGGTACGCCCGGAGGCTACGGGACGGGCAGGGCGATCCGCCCGCTCATCACCAGGCACATACAGCCCAGGAGGAGCACGTCCATCAATAGCAGGATAGACAGGACGAGCCGTTGCTGTGGCATCAGCCCCGTCAGCAGCCCTCCCACTCCCCGGCGACGGGGCGCTTTCTTCTCCGGCTCCGGCGCAGGCTGAACGGCCGCCGTCGCTTCATCACGCAATTCTTCCAGCGACACCGGCTGCACTTCTTCTTCCACCGGCGGCTCTGCCGGGGTCGCGAGCCAGTCGGGAAGCGTCTCCGGGGACGGTTCGGGGGGCAGTTCGGGCTGCGGCTCATGCGCTGGGGGAGCAGCGGCGGGCCGTTTCAGCCATTCCGGCAATTCATCGTATGGGTCGCCTGGCATAGCTACCTCCTCGGAGTTATCCCTTGATCACCGCTAGGGGTCGCAGGCGGGCCACTTTGTGGGCCAGGCCGGCGCCGTGGACGACCTCGACCACCCGGCTGACGTCCTTGTAGGCTGCGGGGGCTTCCTCGGCCAATCCCTTATCGCTGCCGGCGCGCACGACGATGCCCTGTTCCTCCAACTCCCGCTTCAGGTCCGCGCCCCAGACCTTCTTGAGCGCCTGGGTGCGGCTCATCACCCGCCCGGCGCCGTGGCAGGTCGAGCCCCAGGTGAGCGCCATCGCCTGCGAGGTGCCGACCAGCACGTAGGACGTGGTGCCCATCGAGCCGGGCACCAGCACCGGCTGCCCCACGGCGCGATAGTCCTCCGGCACCTCCGGCAGGCCGGGGCCGAAGGCGCGCGTGGCCCCCTTGCGGTGGACGCATAGCCGCATCCGCTTGCCGTCCACGTCGTGTTCCTCGAACTTGGCGATGTTGTGGGCCACGTCGTAGACCTGGTAGAGGTCGGGGTTGTGTACTTTGCCGCGCAGGACCTGCTCGAAGGCTTCGCGCACGCCCATGGCCAGGACCTGTCGGTTGACGAAGGCGTAGTTGACCGCGCAGGCCATCGCGCCGTAGTAGGCGCGCCCCTCCGGCGAGTCAATCGGGGCGCAGACCAACTCGCGGTCGGCCAGCTGCAGCCCGTACTTCTGCACCGCTTGCTGGAGGCTCTTGACGTAGTCGTCGCAGACCTGATGGCCGTAGGCGCGGGAGCCGCAGTGAATCTGCACCACGGCCTGGTTCTCGCGCAGTCCGAAGGCGCGGGCCACGTCGCGGTCGTAGATCTCCTCGACCACGTCAATCTCCAGGAAGTGGTTGCCCGCGCCGAGCGAGCCGACCTGGGGCCGTCCGCGCTCCTTGGCCCGCGCACTGACCTTGCCGGGGTCGGCGCCGGGCAGGCGACCGTTCTCCTCGGTGTGGGCCAGGTCCTCCGCCCGCGCCAGCCCCCGTTTCAGCGCCCACTGCCCGCCCTGCACCGCCAGCTCGTCCAGCTCGCGCTCGGAGAGGCGCACCCGTCCCTTCTCGCCGACCCCGCTGGGGCAGGCCCGGTAGAGGGCGGCGGTGAGTTCGCGGATGTATGGGGCAATCTCCTCTTGATCCAGGTGGGTCGCCATCAGGCGGACGCCGCAGTTCGAGACCACGAAACCGTTGGCGATGAAGTTGTGGTCGCGGTGGCCGATGGTGAAGTCGTACACGTCGGCGTCGAAGTCATTCACCCGCTCGATGCTGGCGATGGTTGCCCAGGCCATTCCGCTTTTTCCCAAGCCTGCTGTGATCTCCTGGCGGTAGGTCTGGAGGTCTGGGAACCTGGCATCCACGCGCGGCGGGGTCTTGCGGCCCTCGTACAGGGAGCGCTGCAGGAAACGCCGGTTGACGTGGGCGTTGCCCAGCTCGGCATGCATCTGCGTGGGCGGAATCCCGGCTGTGTGCAGAGCGACGGCCTCTTGAGCGGCCGTCTGGCGCAGCTTGACCCCACGCTGCTTCTCTTTGAGGTACTGCACTGCGACCAGTCCTTGGCAGCGGTGCTCGCGGTTGTACTCGAAGCCCACGCGTCCCCACAGGTTGATCAGGCTTTCCGGCCTGGATGACAGCACGAGCCTCAGCCTGAAGGAGCGGCTACCATCCTGGTTCACCTGCTCCGCGCACTGGCTGATCGTCTGCACCTGCACGCCGAACCCGGCAAGCAGGCAGGCCATGTCGGCCAGGAACAGCCTCCCGCTTTCGACGAAGCCTTCTCGCTTGTTGAGCGACAACACGGGCGTGGAGAAGTGGCTGCCGTGTTCGACGAAGGTCGCTGGGGCAGAACATTCGGCACCTAGAAATGCAGCCAGGAAGAGCCTTTGTTGCCAGCGCGGCAACTCGAAGAGCCAGTCGGGGAGGCGGAAATCCTGCGCTGCCTTTGCTCCAACAGGTGCGCCCATCAAGGCCATCAGCATCGCGAACGCAGTTCCGGAGACCTTGAAGCTGGCCTCTTCTCGCTCGAACTCGTCGGTGTCGTAGGGAGTGGTCAGGCGGTGCTGGCGGTGGCGTGAGTACACCCGCGAAGGCGTGAACCCCACGGCCGCCACGTCGCGACGGATGGCCTCCAGATCTTCGGCGCGGCCGTAGAACCAGGTGACGCCCTTGCCGGAGCCTCCGGCGAAGTGGATGTTTCCATCGCCCAGGACATAGCCCAACAGCTTGAGTAGATAGGGCATCGTCGGAGAATCGGAGCGCAGGGGAAGCAGTCTCAATCGTTGGAACTGAGCCTTGATCTGTGCTGCCGCATTGCCTCTGCTCTTATCCAACTGCTGCAGAAGGCGCTCCACATCATCCTCGCTGACAATGATGCGCTGATCAGACGCCTCGTATTCGACGCCCTCGAACGGGTAGATTGCCACCCTGTCGCCCGGCTGTAGTGTTTCCAGTTCACGCATCCCGTTCGGTGTCCAGAAGGGGTGGTCGGCTGTAGCTGTAATGGTATCGCCTGTTGCGGTCTTCAAACGATAGACCGGCTTGTCTGGCCTCTGTCGGAAGTAGAACAGCGCCGGAGCCGTCGTTTCCTCGTATGCTTCGAGATCCTGGCAGCGTAGCTGAACTTGCTCCCACCCGGCCTCGAAATCCGCGATCGGTACCGTGTAGCCATGCTCGTGCAAGATGCGGCTCTCGCCGGCCAGGCAATTGATATCGTAGCCAACGCCTCCGGGGGAGATCACGCCGCCGTCGGTGCGCATCGCCGCCACGCCGCCGATGGGGAAGCCGTACCCCTCGTGGAAATCGGGCATCGCCAGGGCGTAGCGAACGATGCCCGGCAGGGTGGCGGTGTTGACCAACTGCTCGACTGTGCGGTCGCGGAAGGCGGCGTCCAGCAGTTCCTCGTTGGCGAACAGGCGCGCCGGCACACGCATGTCCGCCCGGCTGCCCTGCGGCAGCTCCCAGATGTACGGACCGACCTTGCGGAAGTCCTTCTTCTCCATTGCCGTACTCTCCCCAGGGCTTACACATCAAAGACGATCGTGGTCTCCCACCCCTTCTCGGTGGGCCGGATCGCCAGTTGGTTGAAGGTGACCGCTTTGACGTGGTAGCGCACCTCCCCCGCCGGTCCGCCGCGCGCGTTGGCGCGCAGGCAGGTGGGTGTCACCTCCTCCATCTCGAATTCGCTGAACACCGCGCCGTCCCGTTCGTACAGGTACAGCAGCTCGCCCAACCATGTCACCAACAGCGTCTCGGCGTCGTCGGCGCGGAGTTCCAGGGTAGCCCGCCTGGCCGGGCGGATGCTCTGCGGGTCGGTCAGCAGCCAGGCCAGGCCGCGGGCGGCGTTGGCGAACAGTTCGGCCAGGTTGGCCCCCCAGACGCGGAGCGCAGCATCGGCGGTGTGGGGGACCTCGACGAAGCCAGAGGGTGCTGGAGGGGCGTGGTCGGCCATGCTCGTGCCGTCGGCTCACCCGGCCGGCGGGCGCGGAGGTTCGGCGGCGGGCACATCGAAGCGGTAGCCCAGCCGCCGCACCGTGGTCAGGTAGACCGGCCGGCTGGGGTCGCTCTCGATGGCCTTCCGCAGCCAGTGGATGTGCACTTCGAGGGTGCGGGTGTCGTCCAGGAAATCGGTCTCCCACACTTCTCGCATCAACAGCGCTCGCGACAGCACCCGGCCGCGGTTGCGCATCAGCACCTCCAGCAGGCGGGCTTGTTTGGGCGTCAGCCGATGCCGCTGTCCCCCGCAGAGGACGAAGCGCTCTTTGACGTTCAGCACGATGTCGCCGGCACGGAGGGTCTCTCCCTGCGATTTCTCCAGCAGCCGCTTGAGGCGGATGACGAACTTGCGGGGCGTGATGGGCCCTTGCAGAATAATCGTCGCGCCGCAATCCCGGAAGGGAGTGCCCTCGGACAGCAGCAGGAGGATGGGAGTGTGGCAACCGTTCGAGCGCAGCGTGTCGCAGAAGCGGAAGGGGTCGAAGCGCAGGGCGCGAGCGTCCACCACGATCAGGTCCGCCGAGGCCGATTCCAGCCAGGAGAGCGCGCTGCGGCGGCTGTGGACGGGGGCAAAGGGTAGCCCCTTCTTGTCCAGAAGCGATCCACAGGAGGGTTCTTTTGCGGTTCGCCCTTCGACGAGCAGGATCTGAGGCCCCATCCATTCACCGCCATCGGCGATTATACATCAACAAAGGGGGTGGGGCAAGTGGGCATCAAGGAGCATCTACCAGCCACCCTCCCGCAGTTAGAAAGTGGCTGGCAAGAGGGCGAGCAGCTCATTGCGGCGCACTCCTATGCGGAGATGGCGCCCAAACCTGCGGGAGGGCAGGCAGTCATCATTGACAAGAATGGCAAGTCGCGGTATACTTCCGCCCACGGTAGGGATATCTTGACCGCCCGTTCAGGTGTGGTATAATCGCCATGCCGACGTAGCTCAAGCGGCAGAGCATCCGCCTTGTAAGCGGAAGTGTGCGGGTTCAAGTCCCACCGTCGGCTTACCAAGCGGGCGCGAACGAGGGTCGGTGTCCCGAGCGGCAAAGGGGGCGGACTGTAAATCCGCTGGCACAGCCTTCGCAGGTTCGAGTCCTGCCCGGCCCACCAGCGCAGGCCCACGTAGCTCAGTCGGTAGAGCACACCCTTGGTAAGGGTGGGGTCATGGGTTCAAATCCCCTCGTGGGCTCTGAGATCCGATAGACGGGTGAAACATGGCGAAAGCGAAGAAAGCGATCCGATTGACCATCACACTGGCGTGCACCGATTGTCGGGAGCAGAACTACACGACGGAGAAGAACCGGCGTAACGACACGGCGCGCCTGGAACTGCGCAAGTACTGCCCGCGCTGTCGCAGGCACACGCTGCATCGGGAGACGAAATAGCCGCCGGGCGACCGGGGTTTCTGTGCACAGGCCAGTAGCTCAATTGGCAGAGCAACGGTCTCCAAAACCGTAGGTTGCGGGTTCGATTCCTGCCTGGCCTGCCTTTCGAGACACCGCCAAGAAAGCGGGCGGTGTCTTGAAATGTCAGGTCCCGGTGCAGGGATAGCGCTGGAGAGGGGTCGTGGCGAGAGTCAAGTTCATCAATTCGATTGTGACGTACCTGCGGGAGACGCGCGCCGAACTGCGCAAGGTCAACTGGCCCAGCCGTGAGGAGACGGTGCGGTTGACGCAGATCGTCCTGATCGTCACCGTCAGCATGGCCATCTTCCTCTGGCTGATGGACGTGTTGTTCTCCTGGTGGCTCAGCGGGATCGTGCAGAGCGACCCCTGGCGCATTGGGCTGGCGATTGCCGTGCTGGCGATCGCTATCGTTGTCGGGGTGATCCTGGGGCGGCGTCAGGAGTAGACGACGCGGGGACGGGCAGATGGACGAGAGGTTCGCGGAGCCGGGCGCGGGAGAGCGGGGCGAGACCTTCGGGGATGACGAGGTCTTCGGGGAGGATGAGGAGTTCCTCGCGCCCGAACCGGAACCGGACGCGACGGTCGCTCCGACCGTGGCCCGCGCGGCATCCGACGAGGCGGTCGCCGGCGAAGAGTTCACTGACGAACGGGCCTGGTATGTCATCCACTGCTACTCCGGTTACGAGAACAAGGTCAAGTACAACCTGGAGCAGCGCATCGAGACCATGCGCCTGCAAGACAAGATCTTCCAGGTAGTGGTGCCCACCGAGGAGGAGATCGAGGTCAAGGACGGCAAGCGGCGCACGATCGAGCGGCGGGTCTTCCCTGGCTACATTCTGGTGCAGATGATCATGGACGACGAGTCGTGGTATGCCGTGCGCAACACGCCAGGCGTTACCGGCTTCGTCGGGATGGGCAACCGCCCCACGCCGCTGCGGCCCGAAGAGGTGCAGGTGATCATGAAGCGCATGGAGGCGGAGGCCCCGCGGATCAAGGTCACCTTCAAGCGCGGCCAGAAGGTGCGCATCGTGGACGGGCCGTTCAACGAGTTCGTTGGCGTCGTGGACGAGATTGACATGGAGCGGGCCAAGGTCCGCGTGCTGGTCTCCTTTTTCGGACGGGACACGCCGGTCGAACTGGACTTCCTCCAGGTCGAGAAAGTGTGACGGCGGATGGCGAACGAATCAACGAATGGGTAGGATAGGACGATGAAGAAGATCAAGGCGGTTGTGCGGTTGCAGATCGAGGCGGGGAAGGCGAACCCGGCTCCGCCGGTCGGTCCGGCGCTGGCGCAGCACGGCATCAATCTGATGCAGTTCTGTAAGGAGTACAACGCCCGCACCGCGTCCATGGTGGGGAACGTGGTGCCGGCGGAGGTGACTATCTTCCAGGATAGTTCGTTCACCTTCATCCTCAAGACCCCGCCGGTGGCGGACTTGCTGCGCAAGGCGTGTGGGGTGGAGAAGGGTTCGGCGGAACCGAACCGCAACAAGGTCGGGCAGATCACGCGCGACCAGTTGCGTGAGATCGCCCAGACGAAGATGCGCGACCTGAACGCTGTGGACCTGGAGGGGGCGATGCGCCAGATCGAGGGCACGGCGCGGAGCATGGGGATCGAGATCGTGGGTTAGGCTGGCCGTCGCCAGCCGACCCGTGGGAGGGCATGCGCCCGCCAATACCACAAGGAGTGACGATGACGAAGCGAGGAAAGAAGTACGAAGAGGCGGTCCAGAAGCTGGACCGTCAGCGTCTGTACCTGCCGAAGGAAGCGCTCGAGCTGGTGAAGGAATTGCACTACGCCAGCTTCGATGCGTCGGTGGATGTGCACATGCGCCTGGGGGTGGATCCGCGCCATGCCGACCAGCAGGTGCGCGGGGTGGTGCGGTTGCCGCATGGGCTGGGCAAGGTCGTCCGCGTGGCGGTGTTCGCCGCCGGCGAGGGGGCGCGCCTGGCCCAGGAGGCCGGCGCCGATTACGTTCTCTACGACGATGCGGATTTGAAGAGGATCCAGGATGGCTGGACCGATTTCGACGTCGCCATCGCCGTGCCGGAGATGATGGGCAAGGTGGGGCGGTTGGGCCGGGTGCTGGGCCCGCGCGGCCTGATGCCCAATCCCAAGTCCGGCACCGTCGTCCCGGTGGAGGACATCGCCCGCGTGGTGGACGAGGCCAAGGCGGGTCGGGTGGAGTACCGCGTGGACAAGACCGCCAACCTGCACGTGCCCATTGGGCGGGTCAGTTTCCCGGCAGAGCACTTGTACGACAACATGGCCGCGTTGATGGAGGCGGTGCGCAAGGCGCGCCCGGCGGCGGCCAAGGGCACCTATATCCGCAAGATCGTCGTGGCTTCCTCCATGAGCCCTGGGGTCAAGGTAGATCCGGTCGCCGCGCAGGCGATGGAGACGAGTTTCTAGCCACTACGCCGTCCAACTGAACAGGCCCGGCTGAAGACAGCAGGTGCGCATCGGCGCTTAAACCAGCCTGCCGAGGCGGGGGACGATTCCTCGAATCGAGGAGCTCATTCCCTGCGTCGGTAGGCGCAGGGAATGTCGTTTCGAGAGGAGGTGAGGTCGTTTGGCTATCTCAAGAGAGCGCAAAGAGGAACTGGTCAGTCAGTACGTCGAGCAACTGCGCCAGAGCGAGGGCGTGCTCGTCACCGACTACCGGGGTCTGACCGTGGCCGACATGGAGGCCCTGCGCCGGACGCTGCGCAAGAATGACGTGGCCTTCCGGGTGGTCAAGAACCGGCTGTTCGCGCTGGCCCTCGGCCAGGTAGGATTGCCGATGCCGGCCGAGTGGATGGACGGGCCCATCGCGGTCGCCTTCTGCCACGGCGATATGCCCGCAGCGGTCAAGGTGTTCACCGAAGCTGCCAGGGACTCGGAGTTCCTGGCCCTGCGTGGCGGGATGATGGAGGCTAGGATCCTGTCCGCCGAGCAGGTCAAGATGTTGGCGCACCTCCCGTCGCGCGAGGTGCTGCTGGCCCAGGTGCTCGGCACGATCCAGGCTCCGGCCGCGCAGGTGACCGGCGTAGTCGCCAGCGGCATCCGGCAGGTGCTGAACGTGCTGCAGGCCTATGTGGACAAGCTGGGGGGAGCGGCCCCCGAACCCCAGGCCGCCTAGCGGCCGGACGATTTTCAGGAGGAGAGAGGTAAGGAAATGGCAGATCTGGACAAGCTGGTCGAGGAGATCAGCAAACTGACCCTGTTGGAAGCTTCGACGCTGGTCAAGATGCTAGAGGAGAGGCTCGGCGTGAGCGCCGCCGCGCCGGTGGCGATGGCGATGATGCCGGCGGCCGGCCCGGCTGCGGCGGAAGCGCCTGTGGAAGAGGAGAAGACCGAGTTTACTGTCGTCCTCAAGGACGTGGGCGAGAAGAAGATCGAGGTGATCAAGGCCGTGCGCAAGCTGACCAACCTGGGGCTGAAGGAAGCCAAGGACCTGGTCGAGGGCGCGCCGGCGACGGTCCTCGAAGCGGTCTCGAAGGATGTCGCCGAGAGCGCCCGCGCCGAACTGCAGGGCGCCGGCGCGACCGTCGAGATCAAGTAGCCGCTCCAGACCCTCCCGCAGGTTCGGAAGTGACAACCTGCGAGAGGGTGAGCAGTTACGTGACACGAATCCAGACGAATGGCACGCGATGCATAGGCGTGCCATCCGTCGGATTCGTGTCATTCGTGCCGGGCCACGTGTTCGACGTTCTGATCGGCCTCCCCTTGCCGGACTACCGGCTCGCACTGTCCGTGGGACTGGTGCTGGGGCTGTCCCTGGCGGTCCTGCGCGGACGGCGGCGCGGCCTGACCGTGCTGGCCGTGGTGGACGGGGCGCTGGCGGCAGCGGTGGGCGGGCTGCTGGGGGGCCGTCTCGTGTATGTGGCGACCCAGTGGGGGTATTTCCACGATCACCTGGGATCGGCGCTGGCCGTCTGGCAGGGTGGGCTGTCGGCGCCCGGCGCGCTGATCGGTGGGGTGGGGGGCGTGCTGGCCTTCAGCACGGTGCGCCAGCGCGATCCGCGCCCGCTGTTGGATGCGCTGGTGCCCAGCGCGGCGCTCATCGCCGCATGCGCCTGGATCGGTTGCCTGAAGGCCGGCTGTAGTTGCGGCGTCGAGGCCCAGCCGGGCCAGGGACTGCTGTGGTCGTTGAGCGCCGAATTGCCCGACCTGTACGGGTTGCGCGTCCCCCGCGTGGCGGTGCAGGCGCTGGGAGCCGCCTGGAACCTGGCCGTAGTGGCGGCCGTGTTGCTGGTCGGGCGGCGGCGGGCGTTTCCCCTCTGGTTGCTGCTGCACGCCAGCGGCGACTTCGCGCTGGCCTTCCTGCGGGGCGACCTGGGCGGCTACGGAATGCTGGGCGACCACGGAGGGTCGCCCCTACAGGTGGCGGATCTGGCGCTGGCGCTGATTGGGCTGTTGTTGCTCGCCCTGCCCTGGTGGGACCATGCCCGTCCCCCGATGTCTTCGGAGACATCGGGGGCCTGAGCGGGGCTACGCCGGGATCACCTCGAAACCCTGCTCCTCGAAGTGGCGGTCGAAGGCGAAAGCGGTCTGGACGCCCAGGCGGCGCATCGTCTCGAAGCTGACGCAGTCCACCAAGCTGAGTTGCCTTCGCCCGCTCGTGAGCAGAGCGCTCACGCCCGCTCGATTCAGTTCCTCGCCTACCCACTCGACGCCCAAGACGGGCAGGACATCCTCCTGCAGGGTGCGGACGGCCGGCACGCCGAGCCGGTGCTGCACGAGGGCGAAGGTCTCGATCAGCACGTAGTTCGTGCAGAGCATCCGCGCCTGGTGGGCGAGCAGGTCGTTCCACGTCGCTTCGGCGCGGCGGTGGTGCTGGTCGTCGGCGTCGAGGACGGCCAGGAAGGCGGAGGTGTCAACGAAGACCGTCATGGGTTGTAGGCCTCTGCCAGGTGTTCGTCGTGCGCGGTGGATAGGTCGGGGCGGCCGGAGTGGAAGCGTCCGGCAGCGGCGCGGGCGCGCTGGCGCCTCGTCGCCGCGTCGGGGCCGGCGACCCGCACGAGACGGTCGACGCTCTGGCGGATCAGCTCGGCGACCGAAACGCGCTGCTCTGCTGCCAGCATCTTCAACGCCCTGGCCTGCTCTTCGGTCAACTGGATCTGGGTGCGGATCATCTGCCTACCTCACTGATTACAGTTTCGATGTAATGATAACATACTATCCGAGGTTTGGCAAACACGGGGCGGGTGCTCTTCGCTGTCGTTGGGGGCATGCTCCGGCCCGCTCCTACGGGGGCGGGGGCGGGCACGGAGGCCCGCCCTACGGGTGGACGACGTGGCCCTGCATATCGGGCGGCACCGGCACGCCCATCAGGTCCAGCACCGTCGGGGCGACGTCCATCAGTTGCAGCCCTTCCAATCGCTGCCCGCCGTGGTCGCGGCGCGGATCCCACAGGACGAAGACGCCGTGCTGATCATGGTTGGCGTCGTCCGGCCCGGTGTCATTTTCGAACGTGTAGAGCTGCGGCAGGCCGAACGACCCCACCGCCCGCCAGCGCAGGTCGCCGAAGTAGACCAGCAGATCGGGCGGGACGTTACGCACTTGGCGGTACAGCTCCTCCGGCTTGAAGACCACCGACCCCATCGGCCGGCCCTGGTCGTCCGGGATGGCCTCGATCATCGCTTTCACCCGCTCACGGACCTGTTCATAGTCGCAGGCGGGGATCTTGCCCTGCGGTTCGCGGCCCTCGACGTTGAGGAAGATGCGCGCGTAGTAGCCGCCCGCTCCCCAGGCGGTGGTCTTCTCCCAGTCCACCTCGGCTTTCTCGAACGGCACCAGTCCCTCGTGGGGCAGTTCGTCCTTCAATACCAGCAGCCCCTCGCGGCGCAGCCACTCGTTGACGGCGAAGCCCCCCTCCATCGCCTTCGCCCCGTGATCGGAGACGATCAGCACGACTGTGTCATTGTCCAGCATCGCCAGCAGCTCGCCCAGGACGCGGTCCAGGTAGCGGTAGTAGGCGGGGATGGCGTCCTGGTAGCGGTTGCCCGGCTCGTGTTTGGGGTGCGTCGGGTCCCAGAACTTCCACATCCCGTGATGGATGCGGTCCAGCCCGATCTCAACGAACAGGAACATATCCCACGGCTTCTCGCGCAGCAGGTACTGGAGCACGGCCATACGCTTCTCGGTCATCTCCTGGACCTGGCGCAGCAGGTAGTCCTTGTCCTCGGTGCGGAACTGGGGCACGTCCAGGTCATAGGGCCGGCCCTCCAGCACCCGCTCGATCTCGTAGCGCAGCTCGTGGGGGTGGGTATACTGCTTCTCGGTGCTGGGAGTGAGGAAGCAACTGATCAGATGGCCCTTGAGCGGCCTGACCGGGTAGGTCTGCGGCATGCCGACGACAATAGAAGTCTTGCCGGCCTCGCCGAGCACGTCCCAGACCCGCTTCTCGTGGACGGCGCTGCCGGTGGCGATGGTCATGCGGTCGTAGGAGTAATCGGCGCGGTTGCGGAAGCCGTAGAAGCCCAGCGTGCCGGGGTCCTTGCTGGTGACCATCGAGGCCCAGGCCGGGACGGTGATGCAGGGGATGCTGCTGGACAGCGGGCCGTAGAGTCCCTCGTCAATCAGGCGGCTGAGGTTGGGGAGCTGGTCCTTGAGGCCGAGGGGATTTTGCCTGCCGGTGTGGAATAGCACAGCCGGCGGGGCGCAGTCGAGCCCGGCGACGAATACTTTACGCGGTTTGCGTCGGAAGAGTTTGAACATAGCTGGGTCCTGTCGCGTGTCGCGTGTTGCATGTTGCGTGACGGAACACGCAACACGCAACACGGATCACGCGTCATCCTTCCGCCGAACTCCTTCCATCAACACCCGCGCCACTTCGGGGCGGGTGAACTCGGCGGGGAGCATCTCGCCGCGTTCTAGCATCTGGCGCACCTGCGTGCCGCTGAGGGTGATGCGATC
>DAOTYW010000026.1:0-13268 GCA_034434755.1 Anaerolineae bacterium
TTCGGAAGTGACCGAGCAACGCATCGGAGTGGCCATGGCAGTGCGATTTGGGCTGCCCATTGCGCCCAAACCTGCGGGAGGGTGAGCAGTCACCATTGGCCATTGTTTATTGTCTGCAGGAGAGCGGAGGCCTGCCGCAGCCACTCCGCCACGCGGCGATTGAACAGCACCTGCCGCTCGATCATGGGGTCGAGGTACGGCTCGCGCAGGTGGGAGGTCAGGCTGCGCCGCGCCCAGGCGACCAGCGGCCCCAGGAGGGGGATGCGGGAGCGGACGACGTAGTCGCGCAGGGCCACGTCGCTGCGCGCCTCGATCTCGTCGGCCAGGACGCTGAGCAGGAGGTCGGCGCGGACGGAGGGGAGCTCGCCGCCGCCGACTGCTTCCGGTTCGGGGGGCATCTCCTGCAGTGTGTAGGCCGCCGTCCCCTCGACGATCGTCAGCAGGCCGGCCTCCTCCCCCGGCGGCAGGACGACCACGCGGTCGGGGTCGCAGCCGACGCGCTCGACCAACTCCCGCTGCAGCGCAGGGCTGTCGGCCAGGCACAGGTCGGCGCTGTGGGCCAGCCACCGTCCTTCCATATCCTGCACCCGCTGCTCGCCCGTCCTGTCGGCGGCGAGGCCGTGGTAGTGGAAGAGCACCATGCCCCGCTCGATGCCGCGGATGGACTCGACCAGATCGTAGTAGCCGGAATAATGGTAAATGATCAGGTCGGAACGGCGGAAGCGCCCGTCCCGGCCACCGATCAGGTCCTCCAGGGCGACCACGGTGGTGACATCCTGCAAGTCATCCGGCGCACCGGGGCGGAGGACGTAGACGCGCACGTCGTCGCCGCGCCCGCGGAGGAGCCGCGCCTGGCGGGCGATGGACTCGCCGGCGGCGCCGTCCAAACTCGCACCGATCAAACTGACCCTCATCGCTCGTGTTGCGGGGTGCGTGGTGCGTGGTCCGTAGTCCGTGGTCTGTCGTCCGTCGTCCATCATCCCCTCCTGCGCAGCACGCGCCGGTAGACACCCTCCACAATATCCGTGATGTGGGAGACGGTATAGCGCTGGCGCGCTTTCTGCTGGCCGCGCTCGCCCATCGCTCGCCCCAGGGACGGGTTCTGGGCCAGGCGCAGCACGCACTCGGCCAGGGCGACGACATCTTCTGGGGGCACGAGAAACCCGTCCCGCCGGTCGTCAATGAGGCTAGCGGCGGCCGGCGTGCGCGCGGCGATGACCGGCTTGCCCACCGCCCACGCCTCCAGATAGACGATCCCGAACGCCTCGCCGGTCGAGGGCAGGGCCAGGCAGTCGCAGGCGTTGAGGGCGGCCAGGCGGGTCGCGTCGGGCACGGGGCCCAGGTTGATCAGGCCGGGCAGGCCGTCGTACCGCTGCCACAGCGCCCGCGCATGGTCGGTGAGCGGGCCGACGACCAGCAGGCACAGGCGCGGCAGGTGCGCCCGCAGCGCCGCGACGGTCCCCAACAACAGCTCCAGCCCCTTGTACTCCGTCTGCCGACCCAAGAAGAGCAGCACGAAGCCGTTGTCGGGCAGCCCCAGCTCGCGCCGACAGGCCCGCCGGTCGCGGACGGGCAACCGCTCCAGGCGCACGCCCACCCCGGCGGTGGTGACGCGCTGCGGCGACAGCCCGGCCTCCAGCAGGAACGCCCGCTCGGCCGGCGTGTCGGCGATGACGTGGTCGCTGCCGCGCAGCACGGTCCACATGTAGCCCACGTCGTAGGTGGCGGGCTGGTCCAGATGGACGTGGGGGGTGAGCACGACCGGCAGGCCGCGCCGCCGCGCCGCCGCGTAGGCCAGGGCGGCGTGAGAATAGTGGAGGTTGTTGATGTGCAGCAGGTCGTAGAGCGGGGCCTCTTGCCACACGGCGCGGAACAGGCGCGGGCAGAGCGGGCCGTTGCCCAGGAAGATCAGCGGCTCCCAGACGCGGGCGCGGCGGCGCCGGTAGCGGTCGAGGGCGGTGTTCAGCAGCCGCCAGGTGCGCGGCCCGCGCGGCCAACTGTGGAAGCGGCGCACGTCCACCCCGTCCAACAGCTCCCGCGCCGGCAGCTCGTCGCGCCAGGTCAGGTAATCGCGCGAGCGGCTGGTGAGGACGGTGACCCGGTGGCCGCGACGGGCCAGCTCCTCCGCCAGACAGGTAACCGCCAGCTCGGCCCCGCCGACGGCCGGCCGGTACTGGTGAGTGACCTGCAGCACACGCATCGCTCAGCCCTCCAGCGCCTCGGCGTAGAGCGCCAGCAGCCGCTCGAGATAGCGGTCGAGGGTCAGGTGGGCGCGGGCGAAGTCGGCGCAGCGGCGGCGCATCTCCCGCCGCCGGCGGGCCGGGCGGGCAAAGTGGCGGATCGCCTGCGCGGCCAACGCCGCCGCGTCGCCGGGCGGGAAGAGATAGCCGGTCTCCCCCTCGCGCACCAGCTCCGGAATGCCGCCGATGGCCGATCCCAGCACCGGCGTGCCGGCCATCAGGCTCTCGGCGATGGTCATCGGCGCGTTCTCGTAGGAGAGCGACGGCACGACCGTCAGGTCGGCGGCGGCGTAGAGGGTGCGCATCTCCTGGAAGGGCAGCGGCCCCAGCAGCCAGACCGTCGCCGGATCGTAGCGGCGCAGCGCGGCGCGCAGGGGCTCGTCCCCCGCACCGGCGACGACCAGGCGGAAGCGTTCGATGTGGCGGGTCAGCAGCGGCAGCGCCTCCAGCAGCGTCGGCACGCCCTTGACCTCGATCAGCGCCCCGGCGAAGAGCATCGTGCGGAAGCGGTCAGACCCGTCCACGCAGGCCCGCGTCAGAGGACTGGAGGGGAGCTGGAAGCGACCCGGTTCGATCCCGTTGGGCAGCACGCGGAAGCGGGCCGGGTCGTAGCCGGCCGCCACGTGCAGGTCAATCAGCTTCTGGCTGGGGGAGAGGAAGAAGCGCACGTGGCGGGTCAGGGCGGCGAACCGCTCGCGGCGGCGCGGGACAGCGGCCCAGAAGTCGTAGCGGCGATAGCAGGCCGCGCAGTCGGCAGGACGCTGCGCCGGGTCGCACGAGCGGCCATCACCCCGGTAGAGCAGGTTGTTGGGACAGAGCAGCCACTGGTCGTGCAGGGTCAGCAGCACGGGCACGTTCAGCCGGCGGCAGGCGACGAGCGGGGCCAGCGTGGCCCCGGAGAGGTTATGGACGTGGACCAGGTCGGGCCGCAGGCGGCGAACCTCGGCCCGCACCTGCCGGTAGACACGCGGGTCGAAGACCTGCAGCCAGGGGCTGGCGGCCCAGTGCGGCTCGAAAGTGACCTCGTGGAGCGGGACGTCCTGCACCTGGCGATGGACGTCGCCAGCGCGGCGCATGCGCGCGTTGACCATCAGGACGGATGCGTCCACCCCGCGTTGGAGCAGGCCGTGGCAGGTGTTGTAAACCACAACCTCGGCCCCGCCCAGGTAGTGGGGAGGGAAATAGTTGGTAATCAGCAAGACCCGCATGACACTCACAGCGGCCTGGCAAGGATGTCCAGATGGAGATCATCTACGCTGCCCAGCCCTCTGTTGTATGCTCGCCAGTGCTCCATGATGTCGCCACTCGTGGTGAAGGGCAGTTCATCCCCGTTGGGAGCGATCACGGAGAGGCGATAGCCCAACGCCATGATCGCCTCCAGATAGTCCCTGGCCTCGAGTGCGAAGTACTCACCCATCGCCTTGGGATGGAACTCCGAGACGATCAGCGGCCGGTGACGTCTGACGATCCCTTCCATGCCCTTCAGCGCCAACGGTTCGTGGCCCTCTATGTCCATTTTGACCACGTCTATCCTCGGTTCGTGCGCGAGCAGAGCGTCCAGTCTGACCCCTGGTACATAGGTGGCGCTGTGGTCCACCCTGCCGACAGAGGCAACGTAGGCGTTCGACCGGGAACGGTTTAGCTGCAATACGACATCTGTCTCGGTGGCCGCATAAGGGAAGATACGGACGTTCGTAAACCCGTTCTCCAGCAAGCTTCGATAGAGCAGTTGCACATCATCATAGTTCGGCTCGATCGCGATCACCCTGCCTGCGCGCAGAATGGACGCGGCCAACAACGTGAACCAGCCCATATTCGCTCCAATGTCTAGAAAGACCTGATGCTCTTGGAGCTCTCTTCTGAGCACAGCGGTGACATGGGGTTCGTACGTCCGGCTGGCAACGATGCCTCGACCGATGTAGAGATCATCAGGGTCCACAAAGATCACAAAACCGTAGTCGGTCTGCACCAGGGCTGGCGGTTGTTCATATCTCTGACGGAACTCTGCCGACGAAAGGAAATCATCAACCAGATTCTTTCGCGGGATGCCCTTACGCAAAATCCGTCGCCACGCTTTCCACCCTGCGGCGTCAGGCTTGCGTCCCAATAGCAGCCGGTAGCTGTAATAGAGATCTAGCGGATCGGCCCAATCGGCCTTCCGGCCTAACAGCACCCTGACGAGTGGACGCAGCATCTCGAAGAGCATTTCGTGCAGGTCAGGCATTTCTTATCGGCTCACCCGGATCGCGCAGTTCCCCTTTGCGTTCTCTGCGGTGCCATCCGGGCCACCATCAGAACAGCCCCGGATGGGCGTCGATCCACGCCCACAGCCGGCGGATGCCGTCGGCGAGGGCGACCGCCGGGCGCCAGCCCAGCTCGCGCTCCGCCTTACGGATGTCGCTCACATAGACCGGCTGGTCGCCGGGCCGCCAGTCGTGGTAGGTGACCGGGATGGGGTGGCCGGCCAGCCCTTCCAGCAGCGGGCCGAACTCGGCCCACACCGACATCGTATTCTCTGGCCCGCCGCCGATGTTGTAGACCTGTCCGGCGGCGATGTCTATGTGCTGCGCCGCCGCTTCGTAGGCGGCGACCAGGTCACCGACCCACAGCACGTCGCGCACCTGTTTGCCGTCGCCGTAGATCGCGATCGGGCGGCCCAGGCGGGCAGCGATGCAGAAGTGCGCCACCCAGCCCTGATCTTCCACACCAAACTGTCTCGTGCCCGCAATACATGACTGACGGAACACCACCGTGCGCAGGCCGTAGATGCGCGCATAGTCGCGGACGTACTGGTCACCCGCGCCCTTGCTACACCCGTAGGGAGAGTGGAAGTCCAGTGGCTGTTCTTCGGAGACGCCGAGGGGCAGGTCGCGGTAGCGGTAGCGTGTCGCTTCCTGCACGATGGCGACGTCCTCCATCCCGCCGTAGACCTTGTTGGTCGAGGCGTAGAGGACAAGCGCCTGGGGGGCGCGCGCCCGCACCGCTTCCAGCAGGTTGAAGGTGCCCAGGGCGTTGATCTCAAAATCCTCGCGCGGGTCGGCGACCGAGGTGGTGACGGCGACCTGGGCGGCCAGGTGGTAGACGCGGGCGGCGTCGGGCGGCAGGGAGGCGCAGAGAGCGGCGAAGTCACGCACGTCCCCGCGCACGAAGGTCAGCCGGTCGCCGCCGTGATTCTCCTGCAGCCAGGCCAGGTTCGTCTCGGTCCCTTTGCGCGAGAGGTTGTCGAAGATAACCACCCGGTCGCCCCGGCGCAGGTGGAAGTCCGCCACGTTGCAGCCGATGAAGCCGGCGCCGCCGGTGATGAAGATGATCACGTCCTATCCCTCCGTTCTTCGCTTCCCGATCAGGAGCATGAAGTCGGCCGGCAGGAAACCGCCGTCCATCACCGGCGCACCCAACTCCTGCCGCCATTTCTCGGCCTCGGCGACCATCTCAGGACTGATGTCCACTCCTTCGATGCACTGCGACCCACCGACCCTGAACAGGTTGAGGCTGGGGGCTCCGCAACCACAACCCAGGTCGAGGCTACGTTGCTGCGGATTCTCCGGAGCAGTTGTGGGAGCCATGTTGTCATCGTCACTCCCTTCAAGCGACCCAGTAGAACAGGACAAACATGATGGTGAAGAGGGCCAGCAGCAGGATACTGATGTACACAACAGTCTGGTAGAGCCTCTCCTTCCGCAGCAGCAGCGCCGCCGTCACGAAGAGCGGGAAGATGGGAATCACGTAGCGTCCCATCCCGGCTATGCCGGTGACGTAAGCCAGCACCATCAGGGTCGCCCACGCGGCCTGGGACACGGGCAGCCGACGCCAGGTGAGGATCGCCAGGATCAGCGCCAACACCCAGACCAACAAATGGGTCCATTCCAAAGCGGGGAACTGCCCTGCGGCGATGGCGTGAAGCGACAGGGGGGTCTGGCGGATCAATTCTATGGTGGTCGCCACCCCTCCGCCCGTCCCGGCCGCGCTAAACATCCGTCCGGGCTGCATCTGGCTGGTATAGAACAGCCAGGGATCGCCGAAACGCAGCGCCAGGAAGGCCATGTACCCACCGATGCCCAGCAGTCCCAGGGTCAACCAGAGGATGTCGGGACGGATCTTGCGCAGGTCGAAGCGGATCTGCTCCAGGTAGAGCACGAGCAGGCCGAGAAGGGCCAGCGTGCCCAAGCTGCGCGTCGCCCCCGCCGCGGCGGCACTCAAGGAGGCAAGCAACCACCGCTTGCGCTTGCCGAAATAGAACGTGCAGACCACGGCGAGCAGGAACAGCGACTCGGAGTACATAGCGTTGAAGTAAAAGGCGAAGGGGAAGACCGCCAGCAGCACGACGCTGCGCCGGGCGACGTCGGGGCCGTGGCGTTCCCGCACCAGGCGGTGCAGCACGACCAGGGCCAGCAGCAGGGCAACGTTGGAGACAAGCAGGCCGGAGACGAATGGCTCGTGGATCACCCAATTCACGACTCTGATGGCCAGTGGGTACAGCGGGAAGAAAGCCGGGTCGGTGTGACCAGCGTCGTTGCGAGGCAGATTAGCGTAGCCCTCCGTGGCGATCCGCCAGTACCATCCCGCGTCCCAACGCGTCCAACCGTCCACGAGAAGGTTATCCGGGCGGGCCTGCCAGAACCAGGCGAAGCCCGTGTTCATCGGCAGGAAGATCAGGGCGAGGTAGGCCAGGACGAACAGCCCCACCCGGGTCACCGCAAAGACAGTGACCGGCACGGAGTGTTCCGCCCACCAGCGCTGCAGGACGTCTCTGAGTCGGGTCATCATCACCTGATTTTCAAGGTTCAGGCGGGCTCACGGGCTTCGCGGGCGCGCAGGTAGTCGGCCAGCGCCTCCGGCCACGGGCGCATGTCGTCCAGCCCGATCGCCTGCAGGGCATGGTTTTCCAACACGGAGTAGGCGGGTCGGCGGGCAGCAGCGGCGGATTCAGTGGTGGTCTGGGGGATCAGCTCGGTGTGCAGGCCGGTCAGTTCGAGAATCTTGGCCGTGAACTCGTACCACGAGCACTGCCCGCCGCTGGTGACGTGATATAGGCCGTAGTGCTCGGTGCCGACCAGCCGGCGGAGCGCCCGCGCCAGGTCAACCGTGTAGGTGGGGGTGAGCACCTGGTCGGCGACCATGCGGATCGTCTGCCCGGCCCGCGCCTGCTTGAGCCGCCCCTCGACGAAGTTGCCGCCCTTGCCGCTGGAGCCGGCCACCCCATACAGTCCGGAGGTGCGGACGATGAAGTGGCGCGGCCAGAGGTAGCGGATGAAGTGCTCGCCGGCCAGCTTCGACAGGCCGTAGACGTTGATCGGCGCCGGGCAGTCGCTCTCGACGTAGGGGGTCGTCCGCGCCGCGTCACCGCCGAAGACGTAGTCGGTGCTGATGTGCAGCAACGCGGCGTCGGCTTCGCGGCAGGCCAGGGCCAGCAGGCGCGGGGCGAAGGCGTTGACCTGGAACGCCCGTTCCACTTCCTTTTCGCACACGTCCACCTGATGGAAGGCGGCCGTGTTGACCACGACCTGCGGCTTGTAGCGCGCCAGGGCAGCCTCGATCTGCCCGGCGTCGGTCACTTCGATGTCGGCGTGGGTCAGGGGGATCAGCTCCACGTCGCCCCATAGCTTGACGATGTCGCTGCCCAACTGGCCGTTCGCGCCGATCAACAGCACGCGCATGTTCGTCCTCCTGACCCCTCACCCCGCCTCGAAGACCTTACCGGTGACGCGGATGACCTTGTCGGCGGATTCCAGCAGCCGCATCCAGCGGATGTTGTAGTAGCGGGGGTTGTCGAAGTCGTCGAAGCCGTAGCGTTGGATGCGCTCGACCATGTCGCGCACGGAGTCCTCCACCGAGACGACGGGCTCCAGGTTGAGCACCCGGCGCAGCTTCTGGCCGGAGACGCGGTAGCTGCGCACGCCCTTGTAGCCGTAGTCGGTGCGGATGTCAATGGACTTGCCCAGGGCACGGAAGACCTCGCGCACGCGCAGGGCCAGCTCGGAGATGCGCATGTTGCGGTAGACGACGTTGAAGGTCTGCGCACGCACCTGCTCCGCCGGGGCCTGCAGGCAGGAGATGTAGGCACGGGCGGCGTCGCGGATGTCCACCAGCGGCCGCCACATCTCCCCGCCGTAGTGAATGGTGATATAGCCCTTCGACAGCGCGTCCTTGACGAAGGTATTGACCACCAGGTCGTAGCGCATGCGCGGCGAGAAGCCGTAGATCGTCCCCTTGCGCAGGATCACCGGGCAGAAGTCGGGGTGCTGCTCGGCCAGAGCCAGCAACGCCTTCTCCGCCTCGCGCTTCGAGCTGGAGTAAGCGGCGCGGGGGGCGACCGGCGTTTGCTCGTCCTGCAGCACGTCCTTCTCCTCGTCGCCGACGCCGGTGTCGTAGATGGAGCAGGACGAAGCCAGGATATAGCGGTTGACCCCGTGGGCGATGCACAGCTCGGCCAGCGTCCGCGTGGCGACGGTGTTCATCTCATAGTTGGCCTGCGGGTTGTACTCGGCAGTCGGGTCGTTCGACAGGCCGCCGACGTTGACGACCCTGTCCACGTCGTCCAGGATCGCCGGATCGAGCGTGCGCATGTCGCCGACGACCAGCTCGACGCGGTCGGCAATGTCGCGCAGCCCCTCCTCGCCGAAGTAGAGCCGGTCGAGGATGCGGATGGCGTAGCCCCGCTCGAGCAGCTCTTCGGCCAACACGCAGCCGACATAGCCGGCGCCGCCTACCAGAAGCACCTTGCGCATGCTATCGCCCCTTGACTGTCCACACGTCGCCGAAGCTGTCCGGAGGGATGCGGTACTCGTCCGGCTTCTCGCGGTTGTAGGCGTGGCTGGCCGTGCTGACCATCAGTACGTCGTCGGTGAGGCTCATCCAGCCGTGGTAGACGCCGGGCGGGACGACCAGCAGACGTGGGCGCCTGTCGCCGATGACCAGCTCCATCATCTGCTCGTAGGTCGGGCTGGTCGGACGATCGTCGCGCAGCACGAACTTGGCCGTCCCGTGGACGATGCAGAACCAATCCCACAGCTCGTCATGCTTGTGGTAGGCGCGGATCGCCCCACGCACCGGGTCGCCCACCAGGTAGACCTGCCCGAATTGGTGGACCACGGCGTGCGGCTCGCTGCCGCCGGTGGCGCGGGCGATCTCGAACAGGTAGCCGCGGTCGTCCATGTGGACCGTCAGATCAATGACTTTCACTCCGTCAATCACGATGGCCTCCTTCGCCAGATTTGGAAGTGCGCACAGTATACCACGATTTGTGACTCTTGTTTACTGCGTACCGCGATGTAGGGGCACACGGCATACCGCGATGTAGGGGCGCACGGCATACCACGATGTAGGGGCGCACGGCATACCGCGATGTAGGGGCGCACGGCATACCGCGATGTAGGGGCGCACGGCCGTGCGCCCCTACATGTATCCTTTGTGGTTGATCCTTCCACGCCGCTGGTCAGCCGCCTGCTCGTAGGCCTGGCGGAAGCGGGCGACGGCGATCTCCCAGGTGTGCTGCGCCAGCACCTTCTCCCGGCCGCGGCGGGCCAGCCGCTCGCGCAGCGCGTCGTCGGTCAGCAGCTCCAGGATCGCGCTGGCCAGCTGTGAGGCGTCCCCGTAGGGCACCAGCAGGCCGTCCTCCCACTCGTCAATCACGGCGGGGATGGCTCCGCTGCGGCAGCCGATGACCGGCTTGCCGGCCGCCCAGGCTTCGATGAAGGTGATGCCGAACGACTCGTAGCCCGATGGGGAGACGAAGACGTCGCAGGCGGCGAAGATGGCCGGCTTCTCCTCCTCGGAGAAGTTGGTGATCAGGTGGATGCGCTCCCGCTCCTGCGGCGAGAAGCTGTCCAGCAGGCGGTCGAGCTGGGGCGAGTAGATCGTCCGCCCGCCGGCGACGATCAGGCGGGCCGCCGGGACGCGCTGCCAGACCCGGCGCATGGCCGCGTAGAGCACGTCAATGCCCTTGTGGGCGGCCTGCTGGCCGACGAAGGCGATCACCGGCGCGTCCTCCCAGCCCAGCGCGCGGCGCAGCGCTGTCCCGTCGGCGGCGGCAAACGGCGCGGGGTCCACGCCGGGAGAAGCGATCCGCACCCGGTCAGCGGGGAAACCGCGGGAAACCACAAAATCCCGCTCGAACGTCGTGTAGGCGACGTACACGTCGCAGCTGGCGATGGCTTTGTAGATGATGGGCCGGTCGTAGGCCCAGCGGTCACCGGGGTGAAGCGCGCCGCAGAAGACCAGTGGCAGGCGGTTGAAGCGTTTGCCCACGGCGGCGTAGTACATGTGCAGCAGCGGGAACGACGAGGCGGCGATCACGTCGGCCTGCGCGCGCAGGAGCGCCGCGAACATCGGCCCAGAGATCGGCCCGTGGTAGAGCGTGCGCAGCACGTCGTTCAGCGGCCAGTTGCGGGCGAAGGCCTTCGACTGCAGGTCGAAAAGCCGCGGGGCGATGCGGTTGTTCACGGGAAAGCGGTGGATTTCGACCCCGTTCAGCGTCTCGCCCTCGCGGATGGGGATGGCCGGCAGGCTCGGATCCACGAAGAAGCCGGTGGTGTACCCGTTGGTCGTGTAGACGGTCACCCGGTCGCCATAGCGGGCCACCAGCTCTTCCGAGATGCGCTGGAAGAGGAACTCGGTGCCGCCGATGGCCGGCGCGTAACCGTGCACCACGTGGAGGACGTTCATCTCGCCAGTATTACAGGTGAAACTTGCGCAGGGCCGTGTCCAGCTCCTCGGCAGTGCCGATGTCCAGGTAATGCCCTCCCGCGAAATGCAGCCCCTGGACGTTCCAGCCCCGCCGCAGCGCCTCGTTGAACACGTCGGCCAGGACGATCTCCTTGCCCGTGTAGGGGGTGTCGAGCAGGTATTGGTGCATCAGCTCGGTGAAACGGCTGCCCCAGCAACAGATGCCCCACGTGTTGCGCAGGTGGGTCTGGGGTGGCTTGTCCACCAGATAGGTGACTCGTCCCCGCTCGTCCGTCTCCACCGGGCACAGCTTCCACGGCGCTTCCGTGGGGAACAACCCCAGGGTCAGGTCGGCGCCGGTCGCCCGGTGGTGGTCCAGCATCTGCACGAAAGCGTCCTTCGGCTCGACGATGGTATCCGGCATGCCGAAGATGACCGTCTCCCCACGCAGCCAGGGGTAAGCCAGGTCGAGGGCGAAGGGCATGCCGTGCAGCTCCTCCTGGTAGAGGTAGCAGACCTGCGCGCCGAAGCGGTGACCGTCGCCGTAGTAGCGCAGGATGTCGTGCTTGTCCTCGCCGATGACGATGAAGATGCGCTGTGCGCCGGCGGCCACCATCTCCTCGAACAGGTACTGGCTGACCACCTTGGGCCGCCGCTCGATCTTGCCCTTCACCTCGTAGTCCTGGTAGCCCACCGGGAAGAGTTCCTTGGGACAGGGGAAGGGGGCCAGGCGGGTGCCTTTCCCGGCGGCGGGGATCAGACCGACAATGTTGTTCATCATCCTCCTTTGGTGAGCGGGCCAGCGGCCCGCTCTACATGGGGCGGGCCAGCGGCCCGCCCTACGATGATTTGTTGCAGGCCAGCGGGCGGGCCAGCGGCCCGCCCTACGATGATTTGTTGCAGGCCAGCGGGCGGGCCAGCGGCCCGCCCTACATGCGCAGGGCGAATGGGATTTGCGCGTCGTAGATGTCGCCGAACAGTTCGGGGATGGCAAACAGCTCGATCAGCCGCTGTTGGGCGCGCTGGTACTCCGGCGTGTCGAAGCAGATGTCGAAGCTCAACGCGCGCACGGTCTTGAAGATCTCCCGATCGGAGCGCCGCCGCCCGCCCTGGATCGCCGCCCGCTTCTGCATCATGGTCGCCATGTTCTCGATCACATCGTTGGTCGCCGCCAGGCAGGCCTGTTCGATCCAGAAGTTGGGCTGCTCGCGCAGGTCGGGCTGGCCGGGTAAGGCCGGCACGGGTCGGCCACGCCGACGGTCCCACTCGTCCACCACCTTGCGCGCCAGGCCGGGCAACCCGTCGGCGCGCAGGGTGTGCCAGGCCTCCCGCCAGTAGTAGGCCGCGTTGTACGGCCCGGCGGGTCGAGCGGCGGGCAGCGAGCGGGCCAGGTTATAGCGACACTCGTCCATGTCCACCCCGGCCATCTGCCCCCACAGGTAGGCCCGTTTGCTCTGCATCAGCAACGCCAGCGGCAACACCCGCTCCAGGTAGCGCGGCTCGAAGTTCTTGATGATCGTGTACAACGCGTTCCGCTCGTAGAGGTACTGCACCCGCGAGGTGGGCTGCTTGGAGGACGATCCGAAGTGGATGTGGTAGCAGATGGACTGGGGGGCGAAGACGACCTTGTGGCCCAGGATCCACAGCCGCCAGCCCAGGTCAATGTCCTCGAAGTAGGCCTTGAAATCCTCGTCGAAGCCGCCGACCTCCAGGAAGACGCGCCGGTCAATCAGCATGGCCCCGCCGCAGGCGGCCAGGATGTAGCGATAGCGGTCGTAGGCGGTCAGGTCGGGGTCATTGAAGCCGTCGGCGCGGCCGTGGCCCAAGAAGGAAAGCAGCGTGCCACCGAAGTCAATCCGCTGGCCGTCCCAACTGAGCATCTTCGACCCGGCGCAGATCACCTCCGGCTCGTCGCCCAGCGCCTCGACCAGCCCGCTCAGCCAATGCGGCTCGACGCGGGTATCCTCGTTCAGAAAGGCGACGAACTCGCCCTCGACCTGCGCGGCGGCCAGGTTGTTGGCGATGGAGAAGCCGTGGTTGCGGTCGAAGGCGATGATCCGTACCCGCGGGAAGCGCTCGCGCACGAACTCGACCGAACCGTCCGTCGAAGCGTTATCCGCCAGCACCAGCTCGAAGCGGTCGGCGGGATAGTCCTGCCGGCTCAACGAGGTGAAGCAGTCCTCCAGGTAGCGCCGGTTGTTCGTATTCAGGACGACGACACTGATGTTCGGTTGTCTCATCGGAAAACTCCATCAGGATGGCTTCGCCGCCCTTCGACTTCACTCGCTCCGTTCGTTCCGCAGTTGGTGAGCGTAGTCGAATCACAGGGCGGCTCGCAATGACAGCTCATCAGAGACCCCTCTC
>DAOTYW010000027.1:0-3989 GCA_034434755.1 Anaerolineae bacterium
ACAGCCACGGTGACAGAGGAGCTCAGCCCAGTGGTAGGACTGAGCGTGACGGCGGGGTTGACTGGGCTGCAGGAGGAGGTGACGGCGACGCTGACGCTGTGGGACGACGGGGCCCATGGCGACGGGCAGGCGGACGACGGGGTGTATGCAGCCACGGCCGGCCCACTGCCGCCGGGGGAGTACCTGGTGGCGGTGGAAGCGGCCGGCCCGGGCTTCTGGCGGCAGACGGCAGATATCCTGGTCATTACCGGGGTCGGCTACTACACGGTCACGCTGCCAGTAGTGCTGCGTGGCTGGCCGCCGCTCACCTGGCACTACACGGTCGCGCTGCCGGTGGTGTTGCGCGGCTGGCCGGCCGCCTCCTGGCACGTGGAGGAGGTGGATGCTCCGCACCTGTTCGGCGAGCTGATGCACCGGGCGATGGCCCTGGACAGCGCCGGTCATCCCCACGTGGCCTACGGAGAGGAGCAATTGTACCACGCCTGGAACGACGGCAGCGGCTGGCAGGTCGAGGTGGCGGACGAGAGTCCCGGCGTGGGACAATGGGCCGCGATTGCCCTGGACAGCCATGACCGGCCCCACATCAGCTACGATTCGCCCGATGGGCTCAAGTATACCTACTGGGATGGCGCGCAGTGGCAGAGCACCGTCGTGGACGCCGGTATCATGGGATGGGATTCGTGCATTGCCCTGGATGCGAGTGACCATCCGCACATCAGCTACCAGCGCGCCGGCCTGGGCGATGGGGAACTGCGGTACGCGCACTGGGACGGTACGCAGTGGCAGGTCACGGTGTTGGACTCGGTAGGCTACGGGGGGGACAACTCCCTGGCCCTGGACAGCCAGGGCCGGCCGCACATCAGCTACAACGTTGACGGCTCCGGCGAAGATCCCTATTGGCTCAAGCATGCCTACTATGACGGTACCCAGTGGCAGGTCGAGGTCGTGGACATCCAGGATTTTGTCGGCGACAACTCCCTGGCCCTGGACGGCGCCGGCCGCGGGCACATTGTCTATCGTGTAGGCGGGCAGGACGATTTCCTGAACTATGCGCACTGGGATGGGACCGGCTGGCAGACCGAGACGGTGGCGGCGACCGCCTACATCCTGCATGGCGTCTCGCTGGCTTTGGATGGGGCCGGCCGGCCGCGCTTCAGCTACCTGGAGGGGGATGCTGGGGTGGTCGAGCTGCGTTACACGTATTGGGATGGCGTGGCCTGGCAGACGCAGGGGGTGGTGGGCGGACTGGAAGCGGTGGCGGCGGGTGATGGAACTTCCCTGGCGCTGGACGGCACCGGTGCGCCGCAGATTGCCTACTTTGCCGGGACCGAGCTCGGGCATGCCCGCTGGGATGGGGCCGCCTGGCAGCTCTCGACGATAGATAACTCCGGCGAGGCCGGCTTCTATTCCTCCCTGGAGCTGGACAGCCTCGGCCGGCCGCGCATCGGCTACTATGACCGGCGGCGAGAAGAGGCCCGCTATGCCTACTGGGACGGAACACGGTGGCAGTTCGAGGTTGTGGACCAGGGCCTGGGCTATGAGACCTACGGCGTGGCCGTCTCCCTGGCCCTGGACGGCCAGGGCCGGCCGCGGATGAGCTACGGGATCGACACCGACGGGCAGCTTCTGTATGCTCAGAACAATGGAGCGGGATGGCAGACCGAGGTCGTGGCAGCGGGTTCCCGCCTGGGAATATGCAACACGCTGGCCCTGGACAGCCAGGGCCGGCCACACATCGCCTACTACGACTTTGACCGCGAGCCCGACGCCCTGAGGCACGCCTGGTGGGACGGGGCGCAGTGGCAGATCACCACCGTGGACAATGCCTGGACGCTGGAGCCCGAGACGATCGGGCTGGCCCTGGATGGCGCCGATCGTCCCCACATCGCCTACCGCGACGAGGAGAGCCGGTCGCTGCGCTACGCCTACTGGGACGGGGCGGCCTGGAGCACCACGACGGTGGACGGCAGCGGCAACGCCGGGTGCTATCCATCGCTGGCGCTGGACGCGGCCGGCCGGCCGCACATCAGCTACCACGATGCCACGTCGACGAACCTGCGGTACGCCTGGTGGGACGGGGCCCAGTGGCAGATTCAGACGGTGGATAGCGACCCGTACGTCGGCTACTTTACCTCGCTGGTGTTGGACGGCGCCGGCCGGCCGCACATCAGCTACTTTGACGACTGGAACGACGAGCTGCAGTACGCCTGGTGGGACGGGGCGCAGTGGCAGATCGAGGTCGTGGACGACAGCGGCGTACCCGGCTGGTTCTCCTCGTTGACGCTGGACGCGAGCGGTGCCCCGCGCATCGCCTACCATGACCGGCTGTGGCGCGATCTGAAATACGCGTGGTGGGGGCGGTAGGGGGTGGGGCGGCACAACCCTCTCCCCACCCCCGCGCGATCCTGGAGCGCAGCCGAAGGGCGGCGCGCTGGACGGGGGAGAGGAGAGGATTGACCACCCGCCTGTTTTCAAAGCGGAAACGACCGTTTGGATTGAACTGCACTGGAGGTTACGATGCGCAAAGCAAACCGTGTCTTGGCGATCCTGGTGCTGTTGAGCCTGTTTCTCCCGGCGCTGCCGACAGGGGCTCTCACCCCATTGGCATCAAGTTCAGGCGGGGGCGATTGGAAATCGCACCGGTAGGGGCAGAGCGGCGCTCTGCCCCGGCTGGCCGTCCGCCTGCGCGGATGGAGGCATCCACGCCGGTGGATGCCTGGCCGCAGGCCCCTGAGGTGCGACTTGAGTCGCTTAACTTGAGCAGTGTATCACCGGATGGATAGAAGGTCAACAACGGTGGGGCGCGATGGCCCACACGATAGCGGTGCTGGGGTTAGGGCTGCTCCTGACCATGGGTTGTGCGCCCGAGAGCCTTGGCGGCTGGGTGGCCCGCCCGGCCCAAGGCTGGGTAGGGGGACAAGCCGGGCGACCGGCAAGGCGGGAGGGGCATTCAGGGCAGGGTTGGGCCTGGCGCGTGGGGTGGACCTGACTACGCCGGAGTTGGCCGCCGGCGGCGCTGCAGACGGCCAACGGCGACGCCGACCTGGACGCCATTGTTTTTGCCATCCCTGGCGAGGGGGTGCCGACGATCCGGCCGGGCAGCCTGCTGCCGGGGGTGGTCTACCCGGTCTTCCTGGACGGCAGCACGCAGCCGGCCGGCCGGGTGGAGCTGGATGGCTCCTCGGCCGGGGGCGACGGGCTGTACATCACGGGAGGGGGCAGCACGGTGCGCGGGCTGGTGATCAACCGCTGCGGCGGGCACGGCATCGCGCTCACCGGGGGCGGCGGCAACAGGGTCGAGGGCTGCTACCTCGGCACGGACGCGGCGGGGACGACCGACCTGGGCAACGGCGGCGACGGCGTCTACATCAACGCCAGCGGCGGCAACACCGTCGGCGGGACCCGCCCCGAGCAGCGCAACGTCATCTCCGGGAATGCGGGGCACGGGGTGGAGATCCGCGGCGCCGGCGCCACCGGCAACCAGGTCCAGGGGAACTATATCGGCACCGACGTCACGGGTCTGGTGGACGTGGGCAACAGCGGAAGCGGGGTGTACCTGTTCAGCGACGGCAACCAGGTGGGCGGGGTGGCGCTGAGGGCGGGCAACGTCATCGGCGGCAACGACGCCCACGGGGTGCAGATCGAGGGCAGCCTGGCGACGGGGAACCACGTCGAACGCAACCGGATCGGGGTAGGGGCGGATGGCGCGACGGACGTGGGCAATGCCCAGCACGGCGTCCTGCTCGGCGACGGGGCGAGCGGCAACACGGTGGGCGGGACGGCGGAGTGGGCCGGGAACGAGATTCGCTTCAACGGCGGCGATGGGGTGGCGGTGACCTACCTGGACAGCGTGAACAACGCCATCCAGGGCAACGCCATCCACGGCAACGACGGGCTGGGGATCGACCTGGGGGATGACGGGGTGACGGCCAACGACCCCGGCGATGGCGACGGCGGGCCGAACAATCGGCAGAACTACCCGGTGCTGG
>DAOTYW010000028.1:0-4880 GCA_034434755.1 Anaerolineae bacterium
TTCACGTTTCACGCTTCACGTTTCACGCTTCACGTTTCACGCTTCACGTTTCACGCTTCACGTTTCACGCTTCACGTTTCACGCTTCACGTTTCACGTTTCACGTCTCACGTCTCACGTGTTGCGTATCGCGTGTTCCGTAGACTGAATGGGCATGGCAAAGTTCATCGTGCGTAGTCTCCACTTCAGCTACGGCGACAAGCCGGCCCTGACGGACATCTCGATGGAGATCCCCGACCGGCAGATCACGGCGATGATCGGGCCGTCGGGCTGTGGGAAGTCCACCTTCCTGCGCTGCCTGAACCGTATGAACGACACCATCCCCGGCACGCGGGTGAGCGGGCAGGTGCTGTTGGATGGGCAGGATATCTACGCCCGCGGCACCGACGTGGTGGACCTGCGCCGGCGGGTGGGCATGGTCTTCCAGCGCCCTAACCCCTT
Source organism: Anaerolineae bacterium (assembly GCA_034434755.1). Classification (GTDB taxonomy): domain Bacteria; phylum Chloroflexota; class Anaerolineae; order B4-G1; family DUEL01; genus DAOTYW01. The sequence continues at coordinate 441 of DAOTYW010000028.1, forward strand.
CCCACAGTCCATCTTCGACAACGTCGCGTTCGGGCCGCGTGTGCTGGGGTTGCATCGGCGGGAACGGCTGACCGAGATCGTCGAAGCCAGCCTGCGCGGGGCGGCGCTGTGGGACGAGGTGAAGGATAACCTCAGACAGGACGCGCTGAGCCTGTCGCTGGGCCAGCAGCAACGCCTGTGCATCGCCCGCGCCATCGCCGTCCAACCGGAAGTGATCCTGATGGACGAACCCTGTTCGGCGCTCGACCCCATCGCGACGCTGGAGATCGAGGAGCTGATGCAGCAGCTCAAGGAGAATTACTGCATCGTGATCGTCACCCATAACATGCAACAGGCGGCGCGGGCATCGGACTGGACCGGCTTCTTTTGGCTGGGCGAGCTGGTCGAGTTCGGCCCCACGCAGGCCATCTTTACCCGCCCGGCTCAGAAGCGGACCGAGGATTACGTCACGGGCCGGGCAGGATAGGAGGCGCGCCCGCCACGGCGCGCGTCACCGGAGGGAGGGAGTGCGATGCCACGGGAGATGTTCGAGCGGGAATTGCAGCGGTTGCAGGACGAGACGCTGGCCCTGGGCAGCCTGGTCGAAAATGCGCTCAGCGAGTCGGTCGAAGTGCTCAAGCGGCGCGATCTGGCCGGCTCCCAGCGGTTGGTGGCCCAGGACAGGGCGATCAATGAGCAGCGCTTCGCCATCGAGTCCGACGCGCTGGTGCTCATCGCCACGCAGCAGCCGATGGCTGGCGACCTGCGCGTCATCGCCGCCATCCTGGAGATCGTCGCCGAACTGGAGCGCATCGGCGACTACGCCAAGGGCATTGCCAAGATCAGCCTCATGATCGGCGACAAGCCCCTGATGAAGCCGCTGGTGGACGTGCCGTACATGGCGCAGAAGGCGCGCACGATGCTGCACCGGGCGCTGGATGCTTTCGTCCGCCGTGACGTGGAACTGGCGCGGGCGATCCCGACGGAGGACGATGAGGTGGACGCGCTGTACGAACAGGTCTACCGCGAGCTGGTCTCGTACATCATGTCCGCGCCCAGTACCATCGAGCAGGCCAACTACCTGCTATGGGTGGCGCACAACCTGGAGCGCGCCGCCGACCGCGTCACCAATATCTGCGAGCGGGTCATCTTTACCGTCACCGGCGAGCTGGTCGAGATCGGCGCGAAGGAAACGACCTATGCCAAGAGAGATCTTTGAACAGGAATTGCAACGATTGCAGGATGAGGTCCTCGCCCTGGGCGAGATGGTGGAGCAGGCCCTCGTCCAATCGGTGGACGATCTGAAGAGGCGGGATCAGGAGGCGGCGCGCCGACTGATCGCGGCGGACGACCGGCTGAACGAGAAGCGCTTCGCCATCGAGTCCGACGCGCTGATGCTCATCGCCACGCAGCAGCCCATGGCCAGTGACCTGCGCGTCCTGGCCGCCATCCTGGCGATCGCCTCCGAACTGGAGCGCATCGGCGACTACGCCAAGGGCATTGCCCGGATCAGCCTGATGATCGGCGACCGGCCGCTGCTCCAGCCGCTGATGGACATCCCGCGCATGGCCGAGACGGCGCGGCGGATGCTCCATTGCGCCTTGGAGGCTTTCGCCCGCCGCGACGTCGCCCTCGCCCGCTCCCTCTCGCCGATGGATGACGAGATGGACGCGCTCTACAACCAGACGTATCGTGTGCTGCTGACCTATATCATGGCCGATCCGGCAGCGATGGACCAGGTCAATCACCTGCTGTGGGTGGCGCATAACCTGGAACGCACCGCCGACCGGGCGATCAATATCTGCGAGCGGGTCGTCTTCACCGTCACCGGCGAGATGGAGGAGCTGGACGTGGAGGAGGGGCAGCGGGTGGGTGTGGAGAGCATGCGCTGAGGAGACACGGTGACGCGGTGACGCGGTGACACGGTGACGCGGTGACACGGAGAATCACCGCGTCACCGCGTCACCGTGTCTCCGTGTCACCGCGTCACCGCGTCACCGCGTCACCACACTCCCCCCGGTAGCCACAGGCGGCGCAGCGGCGCGGGTCGTCGTGGTCACGGGTAGCGTGCCCGGCCGATAGCGCCCCGCGCATCGCTTCCAGGGTCTTCAGCAGATGCTCCTCCAGTTCGTCCGTGTAGGGGATCTCGAACGTGCGGTCGGCGTAGTGGAGGATGCCGTAGGGCGGGCGGCGGCCGGATGTCTCTCCCACTAGCAGACAGTAGGCAGCTAACTGCAGGATGTGCGAGTCGTAGGGACGGGCGGGGGCGCGCACCGACTTGACCTCCACCGGAATCAGGTCGGCCCCGTCCGCTACGATGTAGTCCGGCCGTCCGGTGAGGCGGTGACGACGGGAGAAAAGCGGGCGCTCAAGGCGCTGCCAGCTCCCCACGTCGGCGGCGACCACCCGACCTGCCGGCAGCCCCGTCCCCGCGTGGATGCGGCGCGAGAGCCACAGCAGCAGCAGTCCCAGGAACAGCAGGACGAAGAAGAGGCCGAGCCAGTTCATCCGTGGTCCGTGTTGCGTGTTCCACTTGGTGGTCAGTGGTCAGTGGTCAGTGGTCAGTGGTCAGTGAGCGAGCCAGTACGCAAGAGCCGCCACTACCGCCAGGGCCAATAGCAGGTAGGCCAGGCGGGCCAGCAGGACAGCGGAACGCACCCGCTGCCCGTGCCGCCGGTGGGCCGCCTCCCCCGCCGCCATCTCCGGCTGGTTGGCAGAGGTCCGTCCTTCCACCGCGCCCAGCCACCAGGCGCGGGCACAGAAGGCGTACTGCCCGACCTCGCTGGCGCGGATGATCTGCTCAGTCGTCTCCCCGGCCACCGATGCGCTCCTCGAAGCGGTTCAGCGCTGTCATCAACCGGTCCTGCCGCAGCGCCTGGGTCAGGTCGCCGCGCGTCCGCTCCAGCACGCCGCGCAACTGGTCGACGCGGTGGCGCAGCCCGCCAGTCACGGCGTCGGGGAAATCGAAGGTGACCAGCAGGTCATAGACGCTGTCCATCGCCGTCAACAGCCGTTCCGCCTCGTCGGTGCCGCCGCGCCGCAGCAGGTCGAGGGCGCGGCGACGCAGTTCCGAGGCCGCCTCGCACAGCCCGCCCAGGTAGGTGGCCGAGGGCACGCCGAGGGACTCCGGTTCGGGCAGCGGCTCGCCGTTCATCAGCGCCACCGTCAGGTGCGCCTCGACCAGCTCCTTCAGCCCGTCCTGAGTGTAACCGGCGTAGAGGAGGTCGGGGTAGGGTTGCAGCGTGGTCACGATCCCGGCGGCCACCTGGTCGGCCTGGCTCAGCAGTTCGCCGGCGGCGGCCCACTCCTCGCGGTGGGCGGCGCGGATGGCCGTGGCGCACAGGCGCACCAGTTCGCGGGAGCGACGCAACGCCTCGTCCCGCGCCGTATCCCGCGCCGTCAGATCGGCACGGATGCGCTCGCCGATGGATTCCAGTGGTTCCATGATAAGCTGCTCACCCTGATAAGCTGCTCACCCTGTTGCCAGCCACTTGCCCACCTGCGGGAGGGTATCCAAGCACGCTGATATTATAGCCATATCCTGGTGAAGTCAAGCTGTCCAGCGCAATCGCGTGATGGCAGCCAAAGCAAGAGGACTGGTAACCACTGGAACACGCAACGTAACTACTGCGAGTGCACGAAGCGCCCGAAGCAATCTCCAAAGCACTGTGGTGAGCAGTTACCTGCCAGACTCGCAGCTACATCTCCACGGCCCGCAAGAATGGGCAGCGAGTGATCGAGGCACTGCGGATGGCTTTGGATGGCATGCCTTTCTACCCTGCGTTCCTTGAGCCGCAAGCTGTCCCATCAGGGTGAGCAGTTGCCTTGTTTGTAACTGCCTACCCTCCCGCAGGTTTGGGCGCAATTTGCAGCCCAAATCGCACTGCAATGGCCACACCGAGGCGTTGCTCGGTCACTTCCGAACCTGCGGGAGGGTGAGCTGAGCAGTTACCGAGCAACAGACCGCGGCGCGGAGCGGCTTGATGGTGGCCCACCAGATCTATTTGCCGCTGGTGGTGCGCAGTCAGTAGGCGCCTCCTCCCGCCGGTGGGGCGCCGCCCTGTGGCCTCACCGGCGGGAGGATCAAGGATGAAAACCGCATATCGCCAGGTACCCGATCTACCAGGGGCCGAACTGCCCCGTGGGCCACGTCGGAACTTGCCCTGTCTACGGCTATGTTTACCTCCGCAACAGTGGCAGGTAGACCTGCCGACGAATGACCAGGATATCTGCCGTCTGCCGCCAGAAGCCCGGGCCGGCCGCTTCCACCGCCACCAGGTACTCCCCCGGCGGCAGCGGGCCGGCCGTGGCTGCATACACCCCGTCGTCCGCCTGCCCGTCGCCATGGGCCCCGTCGTCCCACAGTGTCAGCGTCGCCGTCACCTCCTCCTGCAGCCCAGTCAACCCCGCCGTCACGCTCAGTCCTACCACTGGGCTGAGCTCCTCTGTCACCGTGGCTGT
>DAOTYW010000029.1:0-3832 GCA_034434755.1 Anaerolineae bacterium
GGAGGAAATGGAGTACACCACCCTCCCCCAGGTCATGGAGAGACTGGCGGGGCGCTGGGAGGCGATTCCGTGAAGCGTGAAGCGTGAAGCGTGAAACGTGAAACGTGAAACGTAATACGCAGCACGCGACACACACTACGCGATGGCACTGAATGTAACGACAGGCAAGGGAAGCTGCACCTTCTGGGTGCATGTCGTGCCGCGAAGCCGACAGGACGCGGTGGCTGGCCTCTACGGCCAGGCGCTCAAGGTCTACCTGCGTACCCCGCCGGTGGAGGGGAAAGCGAACCGGGCCTTGGAGTCGTTCCTGGCGGAGCGATTGGGCGTGCCGGTCGGCGACGTGGAAGTCGTGGCTGGACACACGTCCCGTCACAAAGTCGTCCGCGTGCAGGGCATTGCCCCGGCCCAGGTCCGCGCGCTCGCTGGCGAGCAGGAGGGCGAATGAACACGGTGCGACAGTGGATTCAGCGTACGGTCGAGCGGCTCCGCAGCATCCGGCGGCGCGCCCCGGCGGCGCCCGCTCCCCCCCTCCCGCCCGTCCCGTCCGGCGACGCACACGGTCGGGTCATCGGCGTGTTGAACTACAAGGGCGGCACGGCCAAGACGACCACGGTGGTCAACGTGGCGGCCGGGCTGGCCCGGCGCGGGGCGCGGGTGCTGTGCGTAGATCTGGACGCCCAGGGCGGCCTGGCGACCTGGCTCAACGTGCCGTACACGCATTCGCTGGCCCACCTGCTCATGGGCGAGGCGGAGGCGCGGGAGTGCATAGTCCAGGCGCGGGAGAACCTGGATTTCATCGCCAGCGACCGTTCCCTCCTGGAAGCCGAGCGGTGGCTGTGGCGCGTGGGGGAGCAGGGCAGGCACGTGCTGGCCGGACGGATGCAGGATGTGGATGAATACGACTACATCATCCTCGACTTCTCCCCCTCGCGCAGCCTGGTGGGGGAGTGCGGCCTGCTCTACAGCCAGGAGATCATCGTGCCGGTGGCGATGGACTACATGGCCCTGGTCGGTACCCGTCAGGTGGTGGAGACGCTCAAGAGCGTTGACCAGGCGCCCGCTCACGCGGCCCGCCTGACGCTCATCGTCCCCACCTTCTACAACGAGCGCCAGCGCCTGGATCGCGAGGTCATCGGTCTCCTGCAGACCCATTTCCCCGGCAAGGTGGCTGACCCGATCCGAGCGAATGTCAAACTATCCGAAGCGCCCAGCCATGGGATGACCATCTACGAGTATGCTCCCCGCAGCACGGGGGCAGAGGACTATACCCGTCTGGTGGAAAGGATTGCCCGCGGTGGTTGAAAAAGAGAGGGCCGATCGAATTCTGGGCCGCGATCCGTTCGCCGGAATGGAACCGCTGCCGGAGGAACCGCCGGCCGCGCCGGTCGAGAAGGAGAAGATCCTGGGCCGCGACCCGTTCGCCGGCCTGGAACTGCCGCCTGAACCGGAACCGGTCCGGCGGGCGCCCGCGCCGGCGGCGGGCAAGAAACCTCGTCCGGCACCCGCGCCGGCGGCGGTGGAGAAAGCGCCGCCACCCCCGCCAGTCGTCGAAGCGCCGCCGCCCCCGCCGGTCGTCGTGGAAGCGTCACCCCCGCTCGACAGCGAGGCGCTCGCCGCCCGCCTCGAGGCCCGCCTGCGCGCCATCGAGACCGCACCGCCAGGCATGCTGAAAGGCAAGGGCGTCTGGCTGCTGTACTCCGCCGAGGCGAACCTGGCCATCGAGATGGCGCTGGCGATCGGCGCCACCCACGTCTTCTACAAGACCGGTCAGCGGGGCATGTTCTTCCTCGAAACGGCCCGCCGCGTCCATGACCAAGTGCGACGGGCGGGATTGATCCCAATCGCTTGGACCGCGATCTCCTGCGACGATCCCTTCGCCGAGGCTGAGGTGGCCATCAAGTCCATGCAGACGGGGTACGATGGGGTCGTCTTCGAGCTGGAAAGCGCCGCAGACGGGAAGGGGCTGGCGGCTAAAGCGCTGGGACTGCGGCTGCTGGAAGCAGGGCTGAGGCCGGAACGGCTGTACTCCATGGCCTATCCCAACATGCGCCAGCATCCCCGCACCCCCTACCGGGAAATGAACAGCTTCTGTCGCGGAGGGTTCATGCCGCGCTGCTTCCCATCCCTCGGACGGACGGCGCGCACGGTGCTGGACCGCTGGACCTACGACGAGCACGTCCGCTGGTCCACCGAGTGGGGCGACGCCCCGCCACTCTACCCGGTCCTGGCTGCGCAGAAGGACGAGCAGGCCGACCAGCGGCTGAGCCCGGCGGAGTTCCTCGGCTGGGCGCAGGCCCTGGCGATGCACGATCCACCGTTCTACAGCGTCTACCGCGCCGGCACGGTGGATCGCGAACTGTGGCCGATCCTGGCCGCGCTGGGCGAGAGCGCGTCCCTGATCGTCTGCCGGCCCGCGCAGCCGTCGGTCGAGAGCGCCGCGCCGCCGATCAGCGAGCCGCTACCGCCGCTGGCTGTCGCGCCGGCCCCGCCGCCCGCCGACACGGCGCCGGCGCCACGGGTCGAACCGCCGCCCACGCTGTCGTCCCTCGAACCGACCCAGCCGGTGGCCCCGCTCGCGCCGCCGTCCAGGAAGCCCACGCCGGTCGAACCGGAGACGATCTACCACGTGGTGACGGTCAACGACAGCGTGTGGAGCATCTGTCAGAAGCACAACCTCCCGCGCAGCCAGTTCTGGGCCTGGAACGGCCACCTGTGGGACGAGCACGGGCTGCCCCGCGATGCCCTCTATCTCCAGGAGGGTTGGCGGGTGCGGGTCAAGTGAACATCGTGAGAGAACGAGGGCCAATAGTACCTTCTTCCCATTGACACAGCAGGCCATCTCGTTTATGATGATAGGCGATGAGGGGACAGGACCCCGCCCCCTGTCCCTCATCAGAACATAATCAGTTCCCCTCCTTTCGCAAGCCACGGCCTCCCCGCCCCGGGGAGGCCGTGGCCCGTCTTTGAGACGAGACAGAGCGGACAGCAGGCAGTTACGACCGGGGGGGCGATTCCCCCAGCTCGGCCTCTGGCAGCAGGAGGCGCCCGCAGTTATCGCAGACGATCAGGCCTGCTTCCCGTCCGCGGGCCAGCGGGCCGGGGGGCATCTCCATCCCGCAGGCCGTGCACGAATCGCCGCGCATCACGGCCACGGCCTGTCCCTTCTTCCGCCGCAGAGCGCGGTAGGTCTCCAGATCGCCCGCCGGAATGTTGGGCAGCAGCGACTCACGCTGCCGGGCGATCTCGGCCAGCCTGCTCTCCAGGCGCCCGGCCTCTGCCCGCAGGTCGCCCTGATCGGCGGCCCACGCGGCTTCCACCTCCGTCAGGCGCGCCTGGGCCTGGGCGTGCGCCGCCTCCGCCTCCTCAGCAGCGATCATCGCCTCCAGCAGGTCCTCTTCCTTCCTCGCGTGGAAGCGCTGCAAGGAAGCTACCTTGGCCTGCAGGTCGCTCAGCTCCTTCGGGTTGCGGATGGCGCCGCCGTAGAGCGTGCGCTCGCTGGCAGCGATCTCGTCCTTCAGCCCGCGCACCTCCAGTTCCAGGTCGCGCTGGCGGACCCCACAGCGCTGAAGCCGATCAGCAGCCTGGCGCAGGGCCTGACGCGCCTGGCGCAGCGCTGGCGTCTCCCCCAGCACGGCGGCAATCTCCGCCAGCCGGCGACGGGCCTGCTCCTCTTCGTCGTCCAGCCGTTCCAGGCGGTAGAGTGGGAGTGCTCGGCTCATAGGCAAGTGGGCAAGTATGCAAGTGGGCAAGTGGGCAAGTATGCAAGTGGGCAAGTGGGCAAGTATGCAAGTGGGCAAGTGGGCAAGTATGCAAGTGGGCAAGTGGGCAAGTG
>DAOTYW010000030.1:0-10010 GCA_034434755.1 Anaerolineae bacterium
GTTTGCAAGTGGGCAAGTTTGCAAGTGGGCAAGTTTGCAAGTGGGCAAGTTTGCAAGTGGGCGGGTTTGCAAGTGGGCAGGTTTGCAAGTGGGCAAGTTTGCAAGTGGGCAAGTAGGCAAGTTTGCAAGTGGGCAAGTAGGCAGGTATGCCAGTTATTGGGATGTTGGCGATTGTGGTGCTGGGGGTGGTGATGGGGGCGGTGGTGAACCGCCTGGGCGCTGACCTGCCGACGCGACGGGGGCTCCATCGCCCGCGCTGCCCCTACTGCGGCCGCGACCGCCCCTGGCATCAGTGGATCGCGCTGCCGGCTACTGTCGTCGCCCGCGCCCGTTGCCCTCATTGTGCGGCGCCGATCCCGCTCCGCTACCCCCTGGTCGAACTGGCGTTGGGTTTCCTGTTTGCCTTCCTCTACCTGCGGTACGGGCCGACGCTGCGACTGGCCTTCTACGCGGCCTACACGGCGATCCTCGCTCTGATCGCGGTGACCGACCTGGAGCGGCGCTTGATCCTCAACGTGGTCACCTGGCCGGCGATGCTGCTGGCGCTGGTGGGCGCTCTCTGCGGAGTGACCAGCTTTACCGGCAGCGCGCCCTGGTGGATCGCAGCGCGCAACGCGCTCCTGGGTGGGGCGATCGGCTACGGCTTCTTCTGGCTGGCTGCGATCATCGGACGGCTGCTGGTGGGGCCGGGCGCGCTGGGCGATGGCGATGTCAAGCTGGCCGGCTTCATCGGACTGGTGACCGGCTTCCCGCTGGTGATCGAAGCGCTGGTGCTGGCGATCCTCAGTGGCGGACTGGTCAGCCTGCTGTTGATCGTGACACGGCGGCGCGCGCTGCGCGATCCGATCCCCTATGGCCCGTTCCTCATCCTGGGTGGCTGGGTGACGATGGTCTGGGGTCTGGAAATCGCCGGTCGCTTCCTGCACTGATGCGTCGAGGGTGCGGATGCTGCGTGAGCGTGTCTCCACCGATATCTACGTCTTCACCAGCGACCTATACGTGCAGGTCACCTCGGGGGTGATCATGACACCGGAGGGAGCGGTTGTGATTGACACGCTCCCTTTCCCGGTCGAGAGCCGCGAGATCGCCCGCTTCGTCGCCCAGCACTCGGCACCGGGCGCGCGCTACCTCATCCTGACTCACCACCACGCCGATCATACCTACGGGGCGTATCTGTTCCCTCGCGCGCAGGTGTTGATGCACGAACGCTGCCGTCAGTTGCTCCAGTCGCGAGGCGAGGAGGGGCTGGCCGCCGCGCGCGCTGAGGCGCCGGAATTGGAGGAGGTCGTCCTGCCTTCTGCTGACCTCACGCTGGACGAGGGCGAACTCATCGTGCATGTGGGCAACAAGATACTGCGCCTCTTCCCCATGCCGGGCCATAGCGAGGATATGCTCGCCATCTTCATCGAAGAGGAACGCATCCTCTTCGCCGGCGATACGGTCATGCCGGTGCCGACGATTGCCGACGGCGACATCGCGGCGCTGCGACAGTCGCTGCACACTGTGCTGGAACTGCAGCCGGAGTGCATCGTCCAGGGACACGGCGAGGTGATCCTGCGTGGCGAGGTCCAGGATGTCATCCGTGCCAACCTCAAATACCTGGATGTGATCCAACAGCTCGTCGCGGAGGCGATCGCTCGCGGCAAACCGAAAGAGGCGTTACTGAACGTGGGCATCGAGAAATGCGGCCTCTCCCGCGTCGCTCTGAATGGACGCGCCCCCGAACTCCACGCGGTCAACCTGCTGACCCTCTACCGACGGATGCAGTCCGATGGAGGATGAACGGATCGAACGGATCCTGGAGGCAGTGGCGGCGCTCTCCGAGGAGCAGCGGCAGCGCCTGTTGCGCTCCCTGGCGCAGACGTACGGCCCGCCGGAGGAGCCGGAGGCGGTCGCCGTGCCCCTTTCGTTCAAGACGACGCAGGTGGCAGGCACGCTGGATTACTCGCTCTTGTTCGACGGCGGGAGCCGGGGCAACCCCGGCCCCGGCTACGGCAGCTACCGTCTCACCCGCGTCGCCGATGGCCGTTTCGACATAGTGCGGCTGGATTTCGGGCGGACGATGACCAACAACGAGGCGGAGTACGCCGCGCTGATCGCTGCCCTGGAGGGACTGATCGAGCGCGTGCGGGTCGCCGGCCGCGACCCGGCAGATTTCACCGTGGAAGTGCGCGGCGATAGCGCGCTCGTCATCCGCCAGGTCGAGGGCACCTGGAAGGTGCGGGACGAGCGGATGCGCGCGTTGCGCAATCAGGCCCGCGAACTGCTGGCCTGTTTCCAGGGCTACCGGCTGGTGCTCCAGGGCCGCGAGGAGACCGTTTGCGTTCTTGGGCATTGAGGGGCGGGGCGCGAACTCGGCCACGCCCATGCTGTGTCCCTGTATTGTGGGTGCTGCTCGTCATCTTGAGCGGCTGTTCCCCCGCTGCGCCGCCGTCGTTCCCCCCCGCGCCGCCCTACACTCCCTGGCCCACCCCGCCGATCGCCGCGCAGTTCGACCCGCCCCTGCTGCCTGCCGACGCTTACGGCCCCTATGTCCAGGGGCTCAGCGGGCCGTTGGCGGTGGATACCCGCTACGGCGTGCAGAACCCGGCCCTCGGCAGCCGCTCGAACTGCTTCCGCGACGTGAACGATGACGAGGTTCCCTTCGACCAGCTCTACCACGCCGGGGTTGACCTGTTCGCCCTCGATAGCAGCGGGCAGGTGGTCTGGGGACGGGTGGCGAATGCGCCGGTGCACGCCGTGACCGACGGGGTGGTCGTCTTCACCCAGGATGCCGGCAGCGACTGCTTCATCGTCATTACCGAGCACTGGGTGGCCGGCGAGAGCGCGGTGTACTCGGTCTACTGGCACGTGGACGCGCTGCAGGTGCGCGCCGGCCAGCCGGTGACCCGCCGACAGGTACTGGCCGTCGTCTGCGACCAGGGGGCGAACAGCCACCTGCACTGGGAGATGCGCACCTTCCGTGACGGCTCGGCGCTGTTCCCGCAGGGGACGGCCGGCTCGCGGGGGACGTGCAACGGTCGCGTGGCAGGGGTGGGCTACACCTGGGACGACGACCCGTCCCGCGCCCGGCCGGACGCCTACGGTTATCTCGACCCGCTCGCTTTCGTTGCATCGCATATCGCTAATCGCTGATCGCTAATCGTCTGTCGTATATCGCTGATGGTTGGTCGTGATAGGTGGCAAGCGATACACAATGCGCGGTATGCGATATGCGATACGCGATTTGACATCCCCGCTCTCTTGTGGCATAATGCGCCCAACGTCAAAAGCGATGATGGAGACGAGTAGGCGCAGGCGACCTGCGCAGCGAGCCCGGGTCAGGTGAGAGCCGGGCGCGGGACGTGCGCCGAAAATCCCTCCGGAGCTGCTGACCGAACGGCCCAAGGGCCCAGTAGACTCAGCCGGACCCGTCCTCCGTTACCCGGACGCGGCGATGGTGTGTCGCCGACCGAGCGGCCCTGCTTGCGCAGGGCAAGAAGGGTGGTACCGCGGGAGCCGTGGCTCTCGTCCCTTCGGGGCGAGAGCCACGTTCTTTTACAACCGAACGTAACTGCCTACCCTTTACCAGGCCTGGTGCTGGCAGGGCCGGTGTGCCGGCCCCTCACCTCACCCCCTGGCCCCCGCCCCTCTCCCGCCGGGCGGGAGATGGGCGGGGGTAGGGGGTGGGGTGAGGGCTCAGCGCCGCGGACGGTAGGCAGTTACAACCGAACTTCCGTCACCCAGCCCCACAGGTCGGGCCGTTCCCGGAGCTGGATCTCGATCAGCGCCCGGTGCAGCATCTCTACCCGTGGCCCCGGCTTCCCGTCGCCGATGGGGTAGTCGCTGCCCTGGTAGTGGATCGTTGTGATCGGGTGGAGGATCGCCGCCGTGCCGGTGTAGAACGCCTCGACTGCGTCGCTGAGGACTTCGTCAATGGACAGTTTCCGCTCGATGGCGATCCAGCCGAAGAGCTCCTGGGCGATGGTCAGGACGGAGTCGCGGGTGATGCCGGGGAGGATAGAGCCCAGGCGCGGGGTGACCAGGGTGCCGTCGCCGAGGATGGCGAAGAAGTTGGCGCCGGTCAGTTCTTCGATATAGCGATCCCGGCGGGCGTCGAGGTAGAGCGCGTCCACGTAGCCCAGCTCTTTGGCGATCTTCTGCGGGCGGATGCAGGCGGCGTAGTTGCCGCCCGTCTTCGCCGCGCCGGTGCCGTAGGGGGCGGCGCGGTGGGCCGCCGAGAGGACGATCACCCGGTCGCCGCCCATGTACTCGCCCACCGGGCTGCCAAAGACGCAGAAGAGGTATTCCTGGGCCGCCTTGACCCCCAGGACGTCACCGGAACCGATCAGCAGCGGGCGGATGTAGAAGCTGCCCTTGCCGTAGGCGGGCACCCAGCGTTGGTTGGCCCGCACCACAGCTTCCACCGCCTCCAGGAAGGCAGACACCGACGGGGCGGGCATGGCGATGTGGGCGGCGGAGCGGCGCAGACGACGGCCATTGTCGGCGGCGCGGAAGAGGACGACCTTCCCCTCCCGCGTGCGATGGGCTTTCAACCCCTCGAACACTTCCTGGCCGTAGTGCAGGACGCCGGCGCCGGGGGAAAGCTCCAGCCGGGCCTGCTGGTGTTCATAGAGCCGCCCGGCCTCCCAGTCAGATGTGGGCGTCCAGCGGGCGAGCCACAGGGCGTCCAATTCGCGGTAGGCAAAACCCAGATGGTCGTCCCAGCCGGGCGGCTGGGGCGGACAAGGAGATGAATCGGTGAACAGTGTCAACATTCGGCGTTCCTCCCGATAGCGTGTGTGTTTTGGGAAATGTGCTCAGCGCTCGGGGGGATTGTAGAGGAGAGCGGCAAAAAAGTCAACAGGAGGAAAACATGTTCCAACCCGTGCCCAGTTCGGTAGATTTTGTCGCCCAGGAGCGGATGGTCCTGGACTTCTGGCAGCGGACGCAGGCGTTCCAGAAGCTGATCGCCCTGCGCCGGGACGCGCCGCGCTGGTCGTTCATTGACGGCCCGATCACGGCCAACAACCCGATGGGCGTCCATCACGGCTGGGGACGCACGTACAAGGACCTCTTCCACCGCTTCTGGGCCATGAAGGGCTATCGCACCCGCTACCAGAACGGCTTTGACTGCCAGGGCCTGTGGGTCGAGGTCGAGGTGGAGAAGGAACTGGGCTTCCGTTCCAAGCAGGACATCCTGAACTACGGTGTGGATCGCTTCGTGCGCCGGTGCAAAGAGCGCGTCCTGCGCTTCGCCGCTGTGCAGACCGAGCAATCCATCCGCCTGGGGTACTGGATGGACTGGAACGACCCGGCCTTCCTGCGCGACCTGGCCGGGCGGCTGGCGCGCGACCCGCAGGCAGTGATCACCGTCGAGGGGCCGCGCGGCCCACTGACGGACACGGTCGAACAGATCGTCGCCCGCCTGGGCCTGCCCGAACTGGGGGGGTCGTACTTCACTTTCTCCACCGAGAACAACTACATGATCTGGACCTTCCTCAAGCGCTGCTGGCAACGGGGCTGGGTCTACCGGGGTCACGACGTGATGCCCTGGTGTCCGCGCTGCGCCACCGGCATCAGCCAGCACGAGATCGTCACCGAGGGCTACCGCGAGATGACCCATCCTAGCGTCACCCTGCGCTTTCCGCTGCGCGAGCGGCCGGGGGAGAGCCTGCTGGTGTGGACGACGACGCCGTGGACGTTGACCAGCAACGTCGCTGCGGCAGTGGGGCCGGAGCTGACCTACGTCCGGGTGCGCCAGGGCGACCAGGTGTTCTACCTCTCCCAGGGCACGCTGCGGATGTTGACCGGCCCGTACGAGGTGCTGGGGACACTGCGCGGCGCGGAGATGGAGGGTTGGACCTACGATGGTCCCTTCGACGAGTTGGAGGCGCAGCGGGCCGCCGGCGGCCCCCAGGCCCACCGGGTGATCCTGTGGAACGAGGTCGGCGAGACCGAGGGCAGCGGCATCGTCCACATTGCCCCGGGCTGCGGCGCGGAGGACTTCGCCCTGGGGCGCGAGCTGGGCCTGCCGGCCATCGCTCCCCTGGACGAGGAGGGCGTGTTCGTGGATGGCTTCGGCCCGTTCACCGGCACGCCTGTCTCCGCCAGCGCTGCGCAGGTCTTCGACAACCTGCGTCAGAAGGGCATCCTCTATAAGGTTGAGGACTACACTCACCGCTATCCCGTCTGCTGGCGCTGTGGGGCCGAGCTGGTCTTCCGGCTGGTGGACGAGTGGTTCATCTCGATGGACGAGCTTCGTCACGACATGATCGAGGTCACCCGGCAGATCCGTTGGATCCCCGCCTTCGGCCTGGAGCGCGAGCTGGACTGGCTGCGCAACATGCACGACTGGATGATCAGAAAGAAGCGCTTTTGGGGATTGGCGCTGCCGATCTGGGAATGTCCCTCCTGCCGTCATTTCGAGGTCATCGGTGATGAGGAGGAGCTGGCGGCGCGAGCGGTGGCCGGCTGGGAGGCGTTCGCCGGTCACACCCCGCACAAGCCCTGGATCGACGCGGTGCGCATCGCCTGCTCGCAGTGCGGGGCGACGATGAGCCGCGTCCCCGATGTCGGCAACCCCTGGCTCGACGCCGGCATCGTCAGTTTCAGCACGATGCAGTACCGCACGGACCGCGCCTTCTGGCGCGAGTGGTACCCGGCGGACTGGATCAGCGAGTCGTTTCCCGGCCAGTTCCGCAACTGGTTCTACAGCCTGCTGGCGATGGCGACGGTGCTGGAGAAATCGCCGCCCTTCCGCACCTGCTTCGGCTACGCCACGCTGCTGGCCGAGGACGGACGGGAGATGCACAAGTCGTGGGGCAATGCCATCGAGTTCAACGAGGCGGCGGACCGCATGGGCGTGGATGTGATGCGCTGGCTCTACTGCGCGCATAAGCCGGAGAACGACCTGCTCTTTGGCTACACCCGCGCCGACGAAGTGCGCCGCCAGTTCCTCCTCCCGCTGTGGAACGTCTACTCCTTCTTTGTCACTTACGCTCTCCTCGACCAATGGACCCCCCTCCAACCTCCAACCTCCAACCTCCAACCTCCAACCTCCACCTCGACCGCTGGATCCTCGCCCGCCTCCACCAGGTCGTGGCGCAGGTGACAGAACGGCTAGACGACTACGACGCCTACGGCGCGACGCTGGCGGTGGAGCCGTTCCTGGACGACCTGAGCAACTGGTACCTGCGGCGCAGCCGGCGGCGCTTCTGGAAGAGCGAGCACGACGCGGACAAGAACGCCGCCTACGCCACTCTCTATCACGTCCTGACGACGCTCTGCCGGCTACTGGCTCCGTTCGTGCCGTTCGTCACTGAGGTCATGTATCAGAACCTGGTCCGCGCAGTGGATGCGAACGCGCCGGAGAGCGTTCATCACACTGACTGGCCACAGGCCGACGGCGCGGCGGTGGACGAGGAGCTGCTGGCGCGGATGGCGTTGGCCCGTCAGGTGGTCACCGTGGGCCACTCGGCGCGCAGCAGCGCCAACATTAAGTTGCGCCAGCCGCTGGCCCGCGCCCTGGTGCACCTGGAAGCGGACGCTGGCGCGCTGGATGTCAACCTGATCGAGCTGGTGCGTGATGAGCTGAACGTCAAGCAGGTGACCTTCGTGGAGGAAGCGGGGGAGCTGGTCGGTTACCGGGTGCTGCCGGACAACAAGTTGCTCGGCCCGCGCTTCGGCGCGCGCTTCCCGGCGCTGCGAGCGGCGCTGGCGGCGCAGGATCCGCTGACCGTGGCGCGTCGTGTCCGCGCCGGCCTGCCTGTGCGGTTGGACGTAGGGGGGGAGGAGGTCGAGCTGGCCCCTGCCGAGGTGCTGGTGCAGGAGCAGCCACGCGAGGGGCTGGCCGTGGCCTCCGAGCGCGGCGTGACCGTCGCCGTGGACGTGGTCATCCCCCCCGACCTGGCCGCCGAGGGACTGGCCCGCGAGGTGGTCCGCCGCGTGCAGAACCTGCGCAAGGAGGCCGGTTTCGAGCTCAGCGACCGGATCGTGCTGGTCTACCAGGCCGACGGCGAGCTGGCCGCGGCGGTGGAGGCGTGGCGGGAGTTCATCGCTGCCGAGACCCTCAGCGTCGAGCTGCGCACTGGGAAACCGGAGGCAGGGATGATCGTCGAGGAGTTCTCGGTCGAGGGGCACGCGCTGCTCGTGGGAGTGCGGCGGGTGACGCGGTGACGCGTCACCGCGTCACCTTCCATAACCTGAGCCCCGTCGCTGCGTCTTCCTGCCGTTCGACGCGCTCCGGCAGGGTGTGCAGGACGACCTCCAGGGTGGGGGAGACGATGCCCTCGACCAGGTGGCCGCCGACGGCGCTCCCGTTGGCGCGGCTGAGCAGCGCGTGCGCATGGACCACCGGCGCGCCGTCCGGCCCCCAACTGACGTTCCCGACCAGGCTGACGACCTCGGTCTGTTGTTCCACCGGGATATGGGTATAGGCCCTGGAGGCGGGGTCGAAGTGGGCCAGCACGGCTCGCTGCAACGCGCCAATGGCCTGCAGGGCAGCGAAACCCACGTTTTCCCTCTCCGCCCACGCCCGCAGGGAGGCGAGCACCTCCTCGCCAGCCTCCAGGCGGATCAGGGTGGTCTCGGCGATTTGTTTGATGTGCATGGTGTTCTCCGGATTCTGGCCACGGATGCACACAGATTCACACGGATGAAGCTGAAATCTGTGTGCATCCGTGTTCATCTGTGGCTAACTGAACTCGCGGCCAGGGTCACGTCCCCGGCCAGCAGCCGGTGCAGCGCTCCGTCGGGGGTGCGCAGCAGGAGCGCGCCGTCCTCGTCCACGGCCTCGGCTATGCCACTCCATGCTCCCGTCGAGGTCGTCACGGTCACTGACTGACCCAGCGTCGCCAGGCGCGCGGCCCACTCCGCCCACGGATTCTCCCCCGCGCGCAGCCGCTCGTTGCGCGTCCCCACCCCGGCCAGTAACGCAGCCAGAAGTTCCTCCTGGTCCGTGTGCCGACCGGTCTCGGCCAGGATGCTGGTGGCGTCGGCGGCCAGCGCGGGCAGGCCCTCCGCCGGCACGTTGACGTTGATCCCGATTCCCACCACGGCAAACTCGACCTGCTCGCCCATCAACCCGGTCTCGGTCAGCACGCCGGCCAGCTTGCGGTAGGATTTGGAGGCTGGAGGCTGGGAGTTGGACATTGGACATTGGACTACCAGGTCATTGGGCCATTTGAGCGCCACGCGCAGCCCGGCCACCTGTTCGATCGCGTCGGCGGCGGCCAGGGAGCAGAGCATGGTCAGGCGGGGAACCTGGGGCAGGGGGAGCCGGGGGCGGAAGAGGATGGAGCAGAGCAGACAGGTGCCGGGCGGAGCCATCCAGCGCCGGCCCAGCCGCCCGCGCCCGGCGGTTTGCTCGTCGGCGAGCACGACCGTCCCCTCCGGCGCCCCCTGGGCGGCCAGCTCCTTCGCTGCGTCATTGGTCGAGCCGACGCGCGGCAGATGGACCAGCATCAGTACAGGGCAAGGATCGTAGCCAGTGCGGCTACCATGACCAGTAGCATGAATCCGGCGTACATCAGCAGGAGCGCGGAGTTGAAGACCAGGCCCAGGATGCCGAAGACCTTGTTGACATTCTTCTGGATCACGCTGATGATCCCGAACGCGAACCCGGTCAAGTTGAGGAGAAAGCCTATCCCGCAGACAGCCAGCGCGACGATGTTGACCCATGATGGGGGATGTGCGGACCGGTTGCCTGCCCACATGGCCAGGGCGCAGAATCCCAGGGAGATCAAACCAGCGCCGAGGGCCAGGGCAAAGGAGGCGATCCCGAATGCAGAATGCTTCGGCGAGTGGGCGGACGGGGGCTCAACAGGCTGGAGACCCTGCATTTCTTGCATGGTGCTTGCCTCCTGGTTTACGCACGAGGAAAGACCTTTGGGGCGAAACGGCTGCCCCAAAGACTTTACGGCGAGCTTTGGCCCGGATCATCGTTCACAACTTAAGGCCCGGCTTGCCCCGGAAATCGCCGCTTTGCGGCTTCCGCCCGCCGCTAAACCGGCGGGCTCATAGCTGAAGCC
>DAOTYW010000031.1:0-6981 GCA_034434755.1 Anaerolineae bacterium
GGTGACGCGGTGACGGGGTGATCTCCGCGTCTCCGCGTCTCCGCGTCACCGTGTCACCGCGTCACCGTGTCACCGCGTCACCGTGTCACCGCGTCACCATGTCACCGCGTCACCGTGTCACCTTCTCACAGGTTATGGAGATCACGTACTCGCTCGAAGAAGTCCATCTAACCCGTCCCTCCCATATCACGGTCGGGGCCTTCGACGGCGTACATCGCGGCCACCAGCACCTCATCGGTGCGATGACCCAGGCGGCTCACGCGGCGGGACGGGCAGCGGTGGCGTTCACCTTCGACCCGCACCCGGGGGCGGTGTTGGGCCGGCGATCGGTCGCTGCCCTCTCCACCATCGAGGAGCGGGCCACGCTGCTGGAACGTCTGGGTGTGGACCTGTTGGTGGTGCTCCGCTTCACCCCCGCCGTCGCCGGGCTGTCGGCGACGCACTTCGTCGGCCTGTTGCGTCGCCACTTGCGGATGGTCGAACTGTGGGCCGGCCCGGACTTCGCCCTGGGTCACCGGCGGGAGGGGGATGTGTCGTTCCTGCAGCGGCTGGGCGAACAGGAAGGGTTTGTTGTCCGCGTCGTGCCGCCGCTGCAATGGCAGGGTGGTGTGGTCAGCAGCACACGCATCCGCGCTGCCCTCACGGCCGGGAATATCGAGGAGGCCAACGGCTGCCTGGGCCGCCCCTATGCCCTGACGGGGGTAGTCGTGCACGGCCAGGGGTTGGGCCGTTCGTTCGGCATCCCGACGGCCAATATCGAACCACCGGCGGGGCGGCTCATCCCGGCCAACGGGGTTTACGCCTGTCGGGCGGACACGGAGCAGGTGACGGGCTGGCCGGCCGTGGTCAACGTTGGCGTCCGCCCCACCGTCACCACGGACGGCCTGGCGGTGGAGGCGCACCTGTTGGACTTCGCCGGTGACCTGTATGGGCAGAGGCTGCGCCTGGAGTTCGTCGCCCGGCTGCGGGACGAGATCCGCTTTCCCACCGTGGACGCCCTGCTGGCCCAGGTGCAGAAGGACATGGCCCGGGCGCGGATGATCTTGGGGCTGGATCAGACCTCCGCGGCCTGAAGGGCCTCGGCATGTTCGCGTCCTATCGTGCGAAGTGTTCCTGGCAGTAGGCCAGTGCCCGCCGCAGCGCGGCGCGGCAGCGGCGCTCATTTTCGGCATGCAGCGCGTCCGGACTCCCTTCCACGCTGATCGCTCCCTGGTACCCGTCGGTGGCCATCTGGCGTAGCAGCAAGTCCAGCCTCATCGCGCCGTCGGGCGGGGAACGGTGTTCCTGTCCGTCGAAGTTGGAGAGATGGACGTGCGCCACGCGCCCTTTCAGTTGGTCGTAGATCTCCAGCGGATCCAGTCCCCAGGTGGCCAGATGGGTCGTGTCCAGTGTCAGGTGAGGGAAGCGCTGTAGTTCCTCCGGACGGTTGAACCAGACCCCACTGGTGCGGCGACCCAGCATGCGCATGGCGGGCATGTTCTCCACAGCGATGGTCACGCCGGAGTCCAGTTCCAGCTTTTCCAGCCCGCCGTCGCGCAGGGCGTAGTAGTACATCTCGCGCCGCGGCCAGGGCACCGGCAGCGGCAGCCGGAAGTGGGGTTGGTTCCAGCCGTGGATGTGGCCGACAACGCCGTAGATGCGGAATGGCAGGTGGGCGATGACCACGCGGGCGCCGACCCGGCGGGCGAGCACCACAGTATACTGTACTCGCGCCCACTGGTCGTCCGGCCAACCCTGCACGCGGGTGACGAAGGGGCTGTGCATGGCGATGATCGGCAGGCCGTGCTTGCCGGCCAGCGAGCGCAGGTAGGCCGCCTGGCGCGTATCCCAGCGGTCGTCCACCATGACCTCCAGGCCGTCGAAGCCGATCTCGGCGGCCATGGCGAAGACCCGTGCGATGCCGTAGTTGTAGAGCGTGCCGGTGGATAGGACGATCATCGGCCCTCCTGGGGCAGGGGGATTCTAACACAGAGCGGGGCGGACGGCAAGGTGAACACGGATTTCGCACGGATGGACACGGCTGCAGGGTACGGATTGAACGGAAGGCTGTAGCAATTGGTAACTGCTCACCTTCCCGCAGGTTTGGGCTGCAAATTGCGTCCCAACCTGCGGGAGGGTGAACGGTCACGTCTATTGGCCTAATAGAACTGTCCCTCCATGTATGCCCGCGTCTTCTCCTCCCGCGGGTAGTGGAATAGTTCGCTGGCCGGGCCGTGTTCGATCAGTTCGCCCATGTACATGAAGGCGACGTAATCGGCCAGGCGGCGCGCCTGACGCAGGATATGCGTCACCAGGACGATGGTGTAGGTGCTCTTCAGTTCCATCAGCCGCGTCTCGATGCGCTGCACCGAGAGGGGATCGAGCGCTGAGGTGACCTCGTCGCACAGCAGCACTTCCGGCCCGACCGCCAGTCCGCGGGCCAGGCACAGCCGCTGCTGCTGGCCCACGGAGAGGCCCGACGCCGGCGCGTGCAGCCGGTCCTTGACCTCGTCCCACAGCCCGGCGGCGCGCAGTTCTTTCTCCACCAACGCGTCCAGCTCCCGCTTCCGGCGCACTCCGTGCAGGCGCGGGCCGTAGGCCACGTTGTCGTAGATGGACATCGGCAATGGGAAGGGCCGCTGAGCGAGCAGGCCGATGCGCTTGCGCAGCAGGATCACGTCTATGCCGGGGTCGTAGATATTCTCGCCGTGGAAACACACCTCTCCTTGCACACGCACCCCTTCGGCCAGCTCGACCAGCCGGCTGAGCGAGCGCAGCAGCGTCGTCTTACCGCAGCCGGAAGGCCCGATGATCGCCGTGATCTGCCGCGCCGGGATGTCCATGCTCACATCGCGCACGGCCTGATGGTCGCCATAGGCCACGCTCAACCCTCTGATTTGCAGTACGGATTCGCTCATGGAGATTCCTCGGAGATCAACCACAGGTTGCACAGATTACACAAATTCGGATAGGTCGGATGAGTCGGATGGGTCTACTCTGTGCGCTCTGTGGTTCCTACCGAATCACGTTGCGCGAGAGCTTACGGCCCAGCAGCCGCGTGCTCAGGCTGAGCAGGAACGTGATCGCCGTCAGCACCAGCGCCGCCGCGTAGGCCCGTTGCTGCACCTCGGGCACGGGGGTGCCGAGCTGGAAGAAGACCGCTAGCGGCAGCGAGGCGACCGGCCGCAGCAGCGAGGTCGGCAGGCGGTCGGTGTAGCCGGCGGTGAACAGCACCGAGGCGGCGTCGCCGATGCCCCGTCCCAATCCCAACAGCAGCGCTGTCAGCAACCCGGGCAGCGACTGGCGCACCATCACTGCCAGCGCCGTCTCCAGCCGCGTCGCGCCCACCGCGTATGACGCTTCCTTCAACTCGAACGGCACCATGGACATCACCTCGTCCATCCCCCGCACCATGATCGGCAGTTCCAGCAGCGCCAGGGCGATGATCCCACCCAGCAGCGATGCCCGCAGGCCCAGCAGCAACAGCAGGGTGAAACCGAAGGCGCCGTAGACGATGGACGGGATGCCCCACAGGATGTCCAGCGACAGTCGGATCAAGTGTATGAAGCGGCTGTCGCGGGCGAAGACCTGCAAGTAGAGCACCACGGCCAGGCTGACGACGAAGCTGATCGCCGTCGCGCCGCCGGCCAGCGCCAGCGACCCGCTGATGGCATTGAGGATGCCCCCGCCGCCGCCCAGGTAATAACCGCCGGATGGCACCTGGGTCAACATCTCCAGGCTCAACGCGGGCAGCCCCTGGATCAGCACCGTCGCCAGGATCAGCACCAGGCTGCCGATGACGCTGACCAGGGCGACAATCATCAGCGCCTGGACGATGCGCTCTTCGATCCGCTTGCCCATCAGGCGGCCCTCCGGACAGCGCGCAGCAGCGCGGCGCGCGCCGCGAAGGTGAAGAGCATGACGATCATCAGCAGGAGCAGGGCAGCAGTCATCAGCGCAGAATCGTAGAGGGGAATGGACATCATCTCGCCGTAGTTGTTGGCGATCAGCGCCGGCAGGGTGTACGCCGCGTCGAAGATCGAGCGCGGCGCCTGCACCACGTTCCCCGCCACCATCATCACCGCCATCGTCTCCCCGAAGGCGCGCGAGAAACCCAGCACCACGGCGGCGATCACCCCCGGCAGCGAGCGGCGCAGGACGACCCCCTTGATCATCTGCCAGCGGGTGGCCCCCAGCGCCAGCGACGCCTCACGCAGGCCGTCGGGCACGGCGCGGATGACCTCCTGGGTGACCGAGATGATCACCGGGAAGACCATCACTGCCAGCACGATCCCCCCGGCCAAGGTGCTGTAGCCGGTGGGGTTGTCCACGGCCAGCATGGGGATGAAGCTCAGGCGTTGGCTGGCCCAGGGAGCGATAGTGTTGCGGATGAGCGGGACGCAGACCAAGACCCCCCACAGCCCATAGACCACCGACGGGATGCCGGCCAGCAGGTCGAGCAGCGGTTTGATCGCCTCGCGCAGCCGGCGCGGTGCGTATTCGGACAGGTAGATGGCGCTGAGCAGGCAAGGGGGCACGGCCAGCACCATCGCCAGCGTGGTCACCCACAGCGTGCCGAGGATGAACGGCAGGAAGCCGAACTCGCCGCGCTGCGGGCTCCACCTGGATGAGGTCAGCAGCTCACCCAACGGCCGCGAGCCCAGCAGCGGCCACGAGCGCGTCAGCAGGCCGACCACGATGAGCATGACCAGCGCGGCAGCGAGGCCGGCCACCACCGCCATGGCCAGTCCCGCGGAACGGTCCTTGAGTTGCCGAAAGCGGAGCCTGTTCAGCATCGCCCCTCTGTTACCTCGCGAGCGCGGGAGCTTCAGCCACGGATGCACACAGATTCACACGGATACAAGCCTGATCTCGGCGCGAAACCTGTGTGCATCCGTGGCTTATCCTAATCCTGCGGCAGCTTGACCAGCTCGGCCTGCAGTTGCTCCGCGGTGAGCGGGATATAACCCGACTCGGTGACGAAGGCCTGGCCATCGGTCAGCACCCAGCGCAGGAAGGCCAGCGTCAGCCCATCGGGCGTGCCCAGCGTGACCAGGTGGAGAGGGCGGGCGGGTGGGGAGGGGTAGCGCCCGTCGCCGATGGCGGCGATCAGGGCGCTCTGGGTGGCATAGAAGCTCTCGTCGGAACCGATCCGACCATCCCCGTTTGTGTCAATCGGGACGACCTGGAGACCGGCGACCGGCTGACCGCTGGCGAGGTCGTAGGCGAAGTTGAGGTTGTTGTAGCCGATCGCCAGCGGGTCCTGCGCCACCGCCGAAGCCACGCCGGGGTCGCCGTACACTGCTACGCCCTGCAGCTCCTCTTGCCGATGCCCGCCCAGGTAGGCGGCCCACGTATCGGCGGCGCCGCAGGCATCCGAACGGGTGAAGACGTGGATCTCGTCCGTGATACTGGGATCGCCCAGCGCCTCGCCCCAGGTGGCGATCCCGCCCGTCCAAATGGACTCGAAGGTGGCCTGGGTCATTCCCTGCGCCTGGATGCGCGCCAGGTGGGGGTTATTCGCATTGACCACCGGCACGACAGCGTCCTTGACCACGGCGACCCAGAAAGCGCCCTGGTCGCTCTCTGCCTGGGCGATGGCGCGGGAGACCATGGCGATGTCCACTGCGCCGGACAGCACGTCGGTCATTCCCTTGCCGGCGCCGCCGGCGGAGATGTCGAACTCGACGCCGGGGTGGAGGGCGTGGAACTCCTCGCCCCAGCGGACGACCATCGGGTAGAGCGCCCAGGCGCCGGAGATGGTGATCGTGCCGCGCAGCTCATCCTCCTCGCCCGCGCCGCCGGGCTGCGCGCAGCCGGCCAGCAGCGCGCCGAGCAGGGCCAGGGCGACGAAGCCGTTCCAGGACTTGCGGTTTGTGATCGCGTTCATCGAGTTGCCTCCTGTTTCGTAACTGCTCAGCCTGCCATCTCCTGTCTGTCATGGCGAGGGCGCAGAGCGCCCGCAGCAATCTCCAGGACGCTTTACTGATATTGCTTCGCTGCCCTTCGACTTCGCTCGCTGCGCTCGCTCCGCTCGGGGCGGCTCGCCATAGCATAGGGTGAGCAGCTACCCTGTTTCAGCAATTGATCCGCTGGGGCGCTGAGGGAGAGCGTCCGCCCCAGGGCGACGGCGTCGGCCAGCGAGGTGGTATCAATCACGGCGACGATAGCGTCACGGACGCGGCTCATCACCGCCCGCAGCGGGCAGGACTGCTCGTCGGGGCAGGTGCAGGGCTCGTAGGCGATGCGGCTGACGCAGCTCACCGGGGCGATGGTGCCGTCGAGGATGCGGATCACCTCGCCCACGCTGATCGTGTCGGCGGGCCGCCCCAGCGTGTAGCCGCCGCCCAATCCCACCTGACTGTGGACGATGCCGGCGTTGCGTAGGGTGAGGAAGATCTGCTCCAGGAACTTCGGGGGGATGTGGTTGCGCTCGGCCAGTTCCTTTAGGGGCACGGGCTTATGGTCGTTGTGAGTGGCCAGGTCAATCAGGGCCAGCAGACCGTACTTGCTCCGCTTCGAGAGTCGCATGAGACAACACCGAGTAAGTTGACTGAATTAGTAGGGATTATACCACGGAACGACGGCCCGCGCTTTTGCGGAATGTCACCTGCTGACGGGAACAATGACACTTGACAGTGAGGGCTGTTATCCTCTATCCTATCAGGAAGTGGCTTGTGCCATGCACGCACGGGTAGTATGATAGGGCCTGCTGTTTGCGGAACGTCTCTTGCTCAGGAGGTTGCCTCTGATGACGGTGAAACTTCCGACTCTATTGACTGACGAACAACTCGACCGCGACTTCATCATCCAGGTCGAGCCGGACTGGCGCAAGCTGGCGACGTGCATGCAGTGCGGCACGTGCAGCGCGTCGTGCCCGGCGGTTGCGCTGATGGACTATCCGCCGCGGCAGTTGTGGGAGATGCTGCGGCTGGGGCTGCGCGACCAGGTGCTCAACAGCCGCACCTTCTGGCTGTGCACGCAGTGCTACGCCTGCCAGGT
>DAOTYW010000032.1:0-12333 GCA_034434755.1 Anaerolineae bacterium
TTCGTGCCGCTGGAATTGCCGCCGGACGAACCGCTGCCGATGAATTGCTTCCGCTGCTCCTACAACCGGCGCAAGGCGCTGCTGCGGGCAGCGGACGCGCTGGGCTGCCAGAAGGTTGCCCTCGGCCACCACGCCGACGACGTCGCCGCTACGACGCTGCTCAA
The DNA here is from genome assembly GCA_034434755.1 of Anaerolineae bacterium. Taxonomy (GTDB): domain Bacteria; phylum Chloroflexota; class Anaerolineae; order B4-G1; family DUEL01; genus DAOTYW01. Next base: position 165 of record DAOTYW010000032.1, read on the forward strand.
CCTGCTCTTCTCCGGGCGCCTGGGCACCCTGCAGCCGAAGGTGGAGTTCTTCGACGGGCGGCTTACGATCATCCGCCCGCTCATCTACGTCCCGGCCAAGGAACTGGCCACCTACGCCCGCGCCGCCGGCTTCGTCCTCCCCCCACCCTGTCCACGGGAGGAAAGCTCCCAGCGGCGGCGGGTGGAAGACTTCCTGCGCTCGTTCGGGCGACACCAGAAGCGCATCCGCGCCAATCTGCGGCGGGCGGCGCAGGGCGAACCCTGACCCCGGCCTACTGCCCGCCGTCCCTCTCCCTGCCACCCCTCAACAGGGCCAGCCATCGCTGCCAGCCGGACCGCCATTGGAACGACCGTGCCTGCACCGTGCCGACGATCCCGTAGGGCATGAAGACGACGATCAGAACGAACATCAGGCCAAACATCAGCACCCAGGCGGGCCCAAACAGGCGGTTCAGTCCATAGCCCAGCAGATGGACGATCGCCGCGCCCAGCACCGGACCGTTCAGCGTACCCACGCCGCCCACAATCGTCATGGCCAGCACGTCAATCGTGGTGCCCACGCTGAGCAGCGATGGCGTGACCCCCAGGTTGTAGGTCGCGTTCAGGCAGCCGGCCAGCGCGGCCATCAATCCGGACGCGGTGAGAGCGGCCAGCTTGTAGACGAAGGTATGGTAGCCCAGCATCGCCGCTCGCTGCTCGTTCTCGCGGATTGCCACCATTACCCGCCCGGTGGGCGAGTTGACCAGTCGCTGCGCCGCCAGGTACATGACGACGAAGAAGGCCAGGGCCAGGAAATAGAAGCGCGTGCGGTGATCGGTGGGGCTGATCGCCGGCGGGAGGTAGATGCCGTGCAGGCCATCGTCGGCGCCGGTGAAGGCGCGGAAATCCCCCGCCTCGGAGAGGATGTAGAAGAATTCGGCGAAAGCCAGGGTGACCATCGCCAGGTAGACCCCTTTAACGCGTAACGAGAGCACGCCGATGATCAGGCTCTGGGCCAGCGCCACCGCCACGACGGCAATCACCGCCTGCCAGAGCGGCCAGCCCAGGTTTTTCAGCAGGATCCCCACCACGTACCCGCCCGCGCCATAGAACATCGCATGGCCAAACGAGATGATGCCGGTGTACCCTAACAGCAGGTCATAGCTCATCGCAAAGACCGCCAGGATCAGCATCTGGATAACCATCCCCTGCCAGAACTTCGCCTGCCCGGTCTCCGACAACTGGAGCAGCCGTTCCAGCCCGCGCGCCTCTGGAGCCACGCTGTTCGGATCGCCCATGACCAATCCGGCGATGAAGGGGAAGAGGATCAGGAAGGCCAGCACAGCGAATCCCGGCCACCACTTGCGCAGCCACAGGGTGAAGGGGGAGTTTCCCATTGCGCTACTCCTTCCGGCCGAAGATGCCGGCGGGCCGCACCAGGAGAACGATGGCCATGATCAGGACCGTCGAGGCCCGCGCCACTGCCGGTGAGGCATTGAGGGCCTGTTCCATCCAGGGGAGGGTGACGCCGCCGGTGACCAGCGCGTCGCCGAAGGCGCGGGCCAGCCCCAGCAGCAATACCCCCACTGCCGTGCCCGGGTAACTGCCCATCCCGCCAATCACCACAGCAATGAACGCCTGGAGCTGGAACGCCGTGCCCATCCCTGGATAGACGCCGACGAAGGGAGCCGCGATCACGCCGCCCAGCGCGGCCAGCGCCGATCCCAAGGCGAAGACGAGCGTGAAGACCCGTCGGACGTTGATCCCCAACGCCTCGACCATGTGGCTATCCTGAACACCGGCGCGGATGATCATCCCCAGGCGAGAGTAGCGCAGCAGCACCCCCACGCCCACCAGGATGAACACACCCACGGCGATGATGAACAGGCGATAGGTCGGGAACGCCCGGCCGAGCACGTCCACCGACGAGCATTGCTCGCTGAACCAGGCGATCAGGTTGTCCGAACGGCAGCTTTGGGCGAAGAAGGTAGGCATCTGCATCGGCGGACGGCCTTCCCGCCCCCAGGCCGCTTTGACCAGTTCCTCGCCAACGAAGCTGAGCCCCAGCGTCAGCACGATCTGGGTGACCACATTCCCGTAGAAGGGGCGGATCAGGGTCGTCTCGATCAACACGCCGAGCAGCCCCCCGCTCAGCGCACCGACGGCGAGCGCCAGAAGGAAGCGCACGTTCACCGATAGGCCGAGCAAGAACCCCTCCAGCGGGTCGCGCGCCAGCAACATGGCAACGCCGCCGATAGCGGCCACCACAATCAGGACGATCGGCGGCCACTGCGCCCTGACCCGTCTCCCTTCCTCACGGCGAGCGAAGATCGGTCCGATCAGCAACCCCGCCGCCGCCATGCGCGCCAGCCGACCGAACATCAGCGCGAGGGCCTCCTGCGCTTCCACGGTCGGCACCGCCCCTCCGGTCGCCGTCCCCTCGAAAGCGACCAGACGGTTCAGGGGGAAGCCCCGTGCTCCCCAGATGGCCAGCACAACGGCCAGCAAGGCCAGCAGGAAGGAGGGTGACACGCGGGAGACGAGTGCGAGCAGGACGCCCTGGGCCCCCCTGACGCTCTGGTCAGCCGCGCGCCGCCGGACCGTCGCTTCCCAAGCCCGCAGCGGCTGTCCGGCCAGCGCGCCGATCGCGGCGCCGGCAGCGAGCACCAACAGGAGGGGCAGGGTGTTCAGTAGCAGGCGCGGATTGCCGAACGTGCTGTAGCCGAGGTAGGCGCCGATCATAAACAGGACGCCATGGGCAAAATTGAGCACGTCCATCAATCCAAAGATCAGGGAGAGGCCGGCGGCCAACAGGAAATAGAGCGAGGCCAGCGTCAGGCCCGACAGGAGCACCGACGCTGTTCGCGTGGCATTCGAACCGGCATACATCAGCCCAACGAGGGCCAGGATGATGACGAAGGACACAACTGTTGCCCGGTAGCGCTTCCACATCGCCCTCTCTCCTCGCTCACATCGCCGCGCCCAGATAGCGATGAATGGTTTCTTTGTCCCGGCTCAGTTCAGCCATCTGCCCCCTGTGCACCGTGCGGCCGTTGTCAATGATCACATACTTGTCGGCCAGATGGCTGGCCATCGTGAAGTTCTGCTCCACCAGCAGCACCGTCAGCTCGGCGGAGAGCTTGCGGATCGCCTCCATCAACTGCTCGATCAACACGGGCGCCAGGCCCTCGCTCGGTTCGTCAATCAACAACAGCCGATTGTTCGGCACCAGTGCGCGGGCGATGGCCAACATCTGCTGCTGCCCTCCCGACAGGTGGCCCCCCGGCAGGTGGTACAGCCTCTTGAGATCGGGGAACAGAGCAAAGATGAAATCGGCCCGCCGCTCCAGATCGCCACGTTTGCGCTCGGCGATCTTCAGGTTCTCCCGCACCGTCAGTTGGTTGAACACCGCCCGGTGTTCGGGCACATAGCCGATCCCCAGCATCGCGATCTCGTACGTCCGCCGGCCCTGGATCTCCTGCCCGGCAAGCACGATCCGCCCCTGGCGCGGCGGGGTCAGGCCCAGGATGGACTTCAGCGTGGTCGTCTTTCCCGCCCCATTGCGGCCCAGGAGGGCAGTGATGCTCCCCTCCGGCACTTCCAGCGAAACCCCTTCCAGGATCTGGAACTGGCCGATGAAAGTGTGGATCGAGTCCACTTCCAACACGTTCGTCATGGCCCCACCTCGGACAAATCGCTGTACAGCTCACCCAGGTAGGCGCTCTGCACAGCCCCGTTGGCCGTGATCTGGGCCGGCGTTCCCTCAGCCAGCACCCGCCCCTGGTGCATCACGGTGACCCAGTCGGAGATGCTCATCACCACATCCATGCGGTGCTCGACCAAGATCATCGTCTTATCGCCGCCGGCCTTGATCTGTTCGATGACCTCCATCAGATGGGGGACCTCCTCCGAGGCCATGCCGGCGGTCGGCTCATCCAGCAGCAACACATCGGGGTCAGGGGCCAGCAGGATGCCGATCTCCAGCTTGCGCTTGTCGCCGTGGGGCAGCAAACGGCCGATGACATGCTCGCGGCCGGTCAATCCGACCTGTTGGATCACCTGGTGCGCCCGCTCCTCGTAGCGCCGGAAATGGCGATGGTCGGCCCAGAACTTGAAATTATCCCGCCCCAGCGCCTGCGCCGAGAGGCGGATGTTCTCCAGGACGGTCAGGTTGGGAAAGATGTTGGTGATCTGGAACGAGCGTCCCATCCCCAGCCGGACGATGCGGTGCGGAGGCTTGCCGGTGATGTCCTGCCCCTTGAAGATGACTCGCCCGCCGGTGGGCTTGAGGTTGCCGCTGATGAGGTTGAAAAAGGTCGTTTTACCCGCGCCGTTGGGACCGATAATCGCATGGAGCGTGCCGGCGCGGACCTGCACACTGACATCGGCCACCGCGACCAGGCCGCCGAAGTCTTTGCGGAGATGGTCGGTTTTCAGGATGATCGCATCAACCATCCATACGCCTCCTGGAGGCTTCCGAAGCCTGGACGACTTCGGAAGCCTCCACGGTGGTCCCCTCTCTTCACGTCTCCGAGGAGCGAGAGGCAGGGATGCGCGAACGCCAGTTCCTTACTGGTTGGTCGGGCAACGCGCTGCGTAATCGCCGGTCAACAGACAGGGCGGGGCAGCTTCCTCACCGCTGAACTCGCGGATCAACTCGACGAAGCGAAATTCGGGATCGGTGACGTTGGTCAGGCGGACGTAGTAGAGCGGGTAGAGGCAGACATGGTCATAGGGGCGGATGGAGTAGGTGCCGTTGGGGCCCTCGAAGGAGAAGTTGTCCTCGTAGACAGCGATCAGGGCATCAGCGCTGGTATCTCCACCGGTCGCCTCCACGCCACGGACGAGCATGATCGCCGCGGCCATCCCGCCAGCGGTGAACAGGTCGGGCGGCGTGCCGTACTCGGCGATGTGGTGTTCCACCAGCCAGTCGTTCACCTCATTGTCGGGCAGGGTATAGTGGTAGACGACGACACCGGTGGCGTTGAGCGCGTCGGCATAGCCGGCGGCCAGGGTCTGGTTGTCACCGATGCCGGTGCCAACGACCATCTCGTCGAAGACACCCAACTGCTGCATCTGCTGGAACATGGGGACGAAGCCCGCGCCGGCCCAGGTGACGATCAGCACGTCGGCCCCGGAGTCGAGCACCTGGTTAATGTAGGGGGTAAAGTCGGTCGTGTCGAAAGGTACGAAGACGGTGCCCATCCCCTCCGGCGTGTCGTTGATCGGGAACGTGCCGCCTTCCGCTTTGACGACGGCGTAGAAGCCGGCCGCCGAGCCGTAGCCGAAGGCGTAGTCCGGGGCGATCTGGACGAAGGTATCACCCAGGTCGAGCAAACCGCGCCCCATGACCATGGCATCCTGGTAATTCGTGCGGCTGGTGCGGAAGGTGTAGGGGTTGAAATTGGCCCCGGTGATGTCGGTGGCCGCCGCCGGTTCGGCGATGAGGATGATCTGGTTCTCCGCCGCCACGGCCTGCACGGCCATGGTCGCCCCGGAGCTACAGGTGCCGACCAGGATATCCACGCCCTCGGCCTCGATCAGCTCGCGGGCATCGGCCACGGCACGATCGGGATCGCTGCCATTATCGCGGACGATGACCTCGATCGGTCGCCCGGCGACCTGCATGGTCCCGCCGGTAGCGTATTCCAGGCCCAGGCGGAAGCCGCGTTCCTGCATGGGGCCGTAGATCGCCAACGCGCCCGACTGGTCGGTGAGCAGGCCGATGCGCAGCGGTTCGGCGGGCGGCTCGGTCGGCACCTCGGTCGGCTCCTCCGTGGGCACCTCGGTCGGCTCTTCCGTGGGCACCTCGGTCGGCACCTCGGTCGGCACCTCGGTCGGCTCTTCCGTCCCGCACGCCGCCAACAGGAAGGACAGCGTGATGATGATGGTAGTCAACAACCACAGTGCGTTTTTCTTCGCGTTCACTTTCTCCTCCTTGACAAATGGCTTCTGGTTCGGACATTCAATACTCACAGGCAACCAATCCGCTCCGATATACGTCACCTCCTGTCACGATTTTCACAGGTCCATTCGAACTATATCACTGCACGGTTACCCAGGAGTTACCGCTTCATTCCCTCCGTTCCCCCAACACGACCGCCTCGCCGGTGAGCAGCCGTTGGCCGTCCTGGTTGATGCAGTCGGTGCGCAAAGTGCGGTCACCCACAACCTATGTACCGTGCCGGGCCAGGAAGCCCAGGATGAACGTGTTGAACAGGCCCGGCTGCTCCCAACAAACCGCGTGGCCGGAGCGCGGGATGACGACCAGCTCGGCGCCGGGGATCTGATCGGCGATGATCTGGGCATAGCGACGCGGTTTGAGGATATCCTCCTCGCCGACGATCACCAGCGTCGGCGCGGCGATCGCCGGCAGTGCAGCCGTGACGTTCAGCCGCGAAAAACTGAGCAGCAGCTCCATCAACCCGTCGAAGTCCAGCGCCCGGTAGCGCTCCCGCGCCGCCTCCAATGCCGCCTGGTTGGCAGCGATCCAGCGCTCGGAGAAGTTCACCGGGTAGGTGACGCGGAAGAACAGCTCCGCGTCGCGCGCCCGCGCAGCAGCGATCCAGCCCTCCATGATCCCGCGCAGCAACGGGTCAATGTGACTGACCGCCGAGGAGACGATCAGGCTGCGCGTCTTCTGCGGATAGCGGAGGGCGAAGTGCAGGCTGATCTCGCCGCCGTAGGAGATGCCGGCGATATGCACCCGCTCGATGCCCAACCCATCCAGCAGAGCGGCCAGGTCGTCGGCGTGCTGCTCCATGGAGTACGGCCCCGGCGGGTGCTCCGACTGCCACATGCCCCGACAGTCGTACAGTAGCAGCCGGTAGCGTCTGGAGAGCACCGGCGTCTGCATGGCCCAACTGGCCGTGCTCATCAACACACCGTTGGAGAGCACCAGTACCTCGGCGTCCTCCGGGCCGTGCAGTTCATAGTAGAGCTGGATGCCGTTCGCTGGCATAGTGGCCATTCCGTCCCTCCTCCTACGCGCTCTCCTCCTCTCGCGGCCTGACCAACGGAGGAGCGCAATCGGCAGGCGATACCTCGCGGATCAGGCGCGGGATGCAGTACGGCTGCTCTGGGTGCCTGACCATCTCGACCACGTACATCGGCTGGAGGGCCTGGTGGTCCTCCCGCCGGAAGGTGGTCGTGCCCTTGGGTCCCTCGAAGCTCATCCCCTCCATCACCGGGATGAGCGCCTCGATGTCGGCGTCGCCGCCGGTGCGCCGGAGCCCTTCGACGAGGGCAATGCCGGCGGCAAAGCCGCCGCCAGTGAAAAGGTCGGGATCCTCGGCGAAACGCTCGCGGTGGCAGCGGACGAGCCAGTCGTTGACGGGATTGGCGGGCAGGATACAGGAGTACTTGATGACCCCCACCATGCCGACAGCAGCTTCACCGAGGGCATGGCGGGCCGCGCGGTCCCCCAGGCCGCCAGTGACGCGCATGGTATCGAAGATGCCCATCTCGCGCATCTGGGCAAAGAGCGGGCCGCAGCCGGCGCCGGCCCACGACTGAACCAGCACATCGGGCCGGGCGGCCAGGACCTGTTGCAGGTAGGGGTGGAAGTCGGTCGTGTCCGGGGCGGCCAGGATGTCGCCAACGATCTCGCCGCCGCTCTCCTCGATCACATGCCACCAGGCGGAACGGCTCTGGTGACCCCAGATGTAGTCGGGCGAGAGGAAGCAAAAGCGGCGACCGAGATGCTCGACAGCATACCTGCCGCCGGCCGTCGCATCCTGGGAGACATTGGCAGCAGTGCGAAAGATGTTGCGGTGGAAACAGGCCCCGGTCAATACATCGGCCGCCGCCGGTTCGATGAGGAACAGCCGCCCATACGCCGGCATGAGGCGGGCGATCTGGATGGCGACGGCGCTGGACGGACAACCCTGTAGGATATCCACCTGCTCCTGTTCCAGCAGCCGCTGCGCCTTCCGCACGCCAGTCTCCGGATCTCCGGCATCGTCCTCGATCAGCAGACGGATCGGGCGGCCAAAGACCGACCAGGAACCGCTGGTGGCGTACTCGATGCCCAGCTCCAGTCCGCGCACCTGCATCGTGCCATAGTAGTCCATGGGACCGCTGCGACTGGTCACGACACCGATCCGGAGCGGAGACCTGGCCCGGAATCGTTTGCTCAGCCGTCCGAAAAGACCCCCGATAGTCACGACGATCCTCCGAACCGTTGCTGCAATTCTCGCTTGAGGATCTTGCCCGCGCCGGAGATGGGCAGGCTATCGAGGAACGCCACGCGCCTGGGCACCTTGTAGCGGGCCAGGCGATCGGCCAGAAATACGATCAACTCTTCCTCGCCGACCGCCGCGCCGGGCTTGAGCACGACACAGGCCAGGCCGACCTCGCCCCACTTCGGATCGGGCACGCCGACGACGGCGCACATGTGCACGGCTGGATGCTGGTACAGCGCCGCCTCGATCTCCGCCGGATAGACGTTCTCACCACCGGAGATGAACATATCCTTCTTGCGATCCACGATATAGAAATACCACTCCTCATCGTAGCGGGCCAGGTCGACGGTGTGGAACCAACCCTCGTCGTCCACTGCCTCAGCCGTGGCGACGGGATCGCCAAAGTAGCCGGAGCAATAGCTGGGTCCCTTGAGCACCAGCTCGCCCACCTGGCCGGGTCCCAGCGGGCGGTTCTCGTCGTCCACGATGCGCGCGTCCACGAAGAAGTTGGGCCGGCCGATGGAACCGGCCTTGCGGACGGCGTCCTCCGGGGCCAGGGCGAAGATGCCCGGCCCGAACTCGGTCATCCCGAAGCCCTGCTTGAAGCGGACGGACTTCTCGCGGGTGTACTGTTCGACCAGCGGGACGGGCAGCGGCGCGCCGCCGCTGGTGCAGAAGCGCAGGCTGCTCAGATCGGCCGTCGGCCAGTTAGCGGCCTGGGTCATCATCTGGTACATCGTCGGCACGCCGGCGAAGATCGTCACCCGTTCGCGCTCGATCAGCTCCAGCACCCGCACCGGGTCGAACTGACGCAGCAGGATCGTCGTCCCGCCGAAGATGACCTGCGGCAGCGTGTAGACGAACAGCCCGCCTGTGTGAAACATGGGGAAGACGTTGAGATAGACATCGTTGTGGGTCACGTCGTGGATGACGGTGTTGAGCGTGTTCCAGGCGATCATGCGGTGGGAGACCTGGGCGGCCTTGGGCCGGCCGGTGGTGCCGCCGGTGAAGATCAGCGCTGCGATGTCCTCCGCCTCCAGCATCTCGCAGGCGACAGGCGTGGCCGGCGCCGCCTGAAGCGTAGCCTCGAAAGGCTGGCTGCCGGGGACGCCAGGGGGTTCGATGTGCAGGACTTTGCGGATCGCGTGTTGCGTGTTGCGTGTTGCGTGGACGATCTCGCTGACGGCCGCGGCGAAGTCGGTGGAGCAGACGAGAACGCGGGGTTGGGTGTGCTCGATGATCGCCAGTTGCTCGCGCCAGTGCAGCCGCCAGTTGAGGGCGGTATGGATCGCGCCCAGTTTGGCGCAGGCGAAGAAGCAATCCAGGTGCTCGACCCCGTCACGGGCCAGGATCGCCACCCGGTCGCCCTTGCCGATGCCGGCGGCATCGCGCAGCCAGTTGGCGAGGCGGTTCGCCCGTTCGTTCATCTGCCGGTAGGTCAGTCGCCACTCGGGGTCCTTTCCCGCGTCCACGATGGCCAGCCGGTTGGGGCTGTAGAGTTGTCTACGGGCCAGGTAGTCTCCGATATACATTCCCACCTCCATGATCAGTGGGTAGTGGGTAGTGGGTAGTGGGTAGTGAGTAGTGGATGGTTGATTGAGCAGTTACGGTAGCCGAGCAATGAGAGTGTAGGTCATTTTGCGAATCTCGACAACAAGTTGCTCAACGGACGCGATTTGTTCTCGACTGACATAGCCCAGTTCACTGGCGATGATGAGCTGTGTGTCTACTTCGGCTGCGGAACCGAGGGCAATGTGCAGGAATTGGCGGAACTCGCCCGTGTGCTGCCGGGCCTGGCCTTCGGCTATATTCGAGGGCACAGAGACCGCCGATCGGCGCAGTTGATCTGCCAACCCATACATCTCGTACCGAGGAAACCCGCGAGTCAGCACGTATACCTCTTTGACCAACTCGATCCCTTTCCGCCAAACCTGCAAATCCCGATAGCTTCTGACCTGGCTCGTCATGTTGTCTTCTCCTGTGCCGCCAGTTCTTCCCACTACCCACTACCCACTACCCACTACCCACTACCCACTGTCCACTACCCCCACCTCCACACCGTCGCCGCCATCGCCATCCCGCCGCCGGTGGCACAGAAGACCACGTGATCACCCGGACGGGGGCCCTTCCCTTGTTCCAGCGCGTCGTCCAGCGCCGCCGGGATGCAGGCCGAACCCAGGTAGCCCCACTTATCCATAATCCAATGCGTCTTGCTCATCGGCTGGCCAAGGTTGTCCATCACGTACTCGATCGTGCGCAGGTTGAGCTGGGTGAAGAGGAAGAAGTCAACCTCATCCACCGTCAGCCCGGCCCTGCGCACCACCTCCCGCACCAGAGGCGGCCAGTTGTCGCTGTTGAAGGTGGCTGGGAACTTGCGCACGAACTGGACGCGGGGTTTGCCGGTCGCCTGGACGGTCTCCAGGATCGCCGGGCGAGCGGCCCCGCCGGTGTAGATGCCCAGGGCGTCGTAGAACTCCCCGGCGGCCATCAGCTTGCCGGCCAGGAAACCGGGTTGTGGACCCGCCCCTACCAGCGCCGCCGCCGCCCCGTCGGCGAACAGCGTGCAGGTGTACTTGTCCGTCCAATCCACGAACCGCGTCATCGCATACGCGCCGATGACCAGGATGTAACGGTAGAGCGGGTCGGTGGCAATGTAGCGGGCAGCCACGTCCATGCCAGTGACCCAGGCGGCGCAGGCGCAGTTGATGTCGTACGTACCGGCGTTGACCGCGCCCAGCTTCGCCTGCACCACCGACGCGGTGGCCGGGCTGAGATAGTCGGGCGTGTCCGTGGCAACGATGATCACATCCACCGCTTCCGGCCCGACCCCCGCCCGCGCCAGGGCCTGCCGCGCTGCGTGAACGGCCATGTCCGACGTGGTCTCATCGTCGGCCAGGATGTGCCGCTCACGGATGCCGACGTTCGCTACCAGCCACTCGCCGACCGGCTGGCCCAGCATCCGATCCAGGTCGTCGTTGGTGACGACCCGCGCCGGGATGTAGCGGCCGGTGGAGACGATCTGTGCATACATGGAGCGAACCGCCCCCGCCTGGCCGCTACCACTCCCGCAGGAAGCCAACCACGGCAGCCACCGCCGCTGCGGGCGCCTCGATGGGGAAGATGTGACCGGCGTTCGGGAGGATAACGATCCGGCTGTCGGGGATCTCCCGCGCCAGCAGATCAGCGTTAGCCGGCGGCACTACCTTGTCGTGCTCGCCGAAGAGGATCAGCGTGGGCACGCGCACGTCCTTGAGCCGATGCTCGAAGCAGGCCTCCTCACTCATCAGTCCCATCCCCACAGCGACCTGCGCCTGGTACTGGGCCGGCGGCACCGGGTTGGTGAGACGGTAAGCGACCAGTTCCTGCACGATCTCCGGATGGGCTTCGGCGAAGCCGGGGGCAGCAGCCACGGCGATGCCGCGTCGGACCAGCTCGATGGGATCGCCGGAGCGGTCGAGCATCACCGCCAGGGCCTCCGGCGTCACGGGAACGTGGTGCGGGCCGCCGAAGTTGGTGGACGAGAGGATCAGCCGATCCACCAGGTCGGGCCGGCTGAGGGTCAGCTCCTGGGCCACGAAGCCACCCATCGAGTGACCCATCACCGCCGCGTGAGCGATGCCCAGCTCGTCCAACAGACCAGCCGTGTCGGCGGCGAGCATCTGCACCGTGTACGGCCCGTCCGGCTTGTCCGTCTGCCCGGCGCCCCGGTTGTCGAAGGCGACCACCTGGAAGTGTTCAGCCAGGCCGGGGACCATCTTGTGCCACATCCACAGGCCGTATCCCAGCCCGGCGATGAGCAGCAGCGGCTTGCCGGAACCGGCGACCTCATAGTAGATCTCAATTCCATTCGCGTGTGCTTTGGGCATGGCAACCTCCTGAGCAATATAAAGACGATGTAAAGACTCACCCTCCCCATTCGTCACAACTTAGGCCAGGCCGCCGTGGGCTAAACCCCACGGCTCAAAGCGAAAGCCTGCTCCGCAGGCTCACACAGCCCCCGAAGGGGG
>DAOTYW010000033.1:0-5037 GCA_034434755.1 Anaerolineae bacterium
GTGAAACGTGAAGCGTGAAACGTGAAGCGTGAAACGTGAAGCGTGAAACGTGTTCCGTATCTCACACGCAACACAGAACACATAACACGCACTACGCACCACGCGATAGGCGATACGCGATACGCGATGTACGAACTCACCCAACTACAAGTCTCTGCTTTCCGCCTGACCCGTCATCACCTGGCCTGCCGCGCGCCGCTGGAGTCGCTGGCGAGCGTGGCATGGGACATGTGCGGAGTGCAGGCGCAGGTGATGACGGCGGCGCAGATGGCCCTCTGGGCTCGTGTGCGAGAGTTGATGCCGGAGGACGTGGAGCGGGCGCTGTGGCAGGAGCGCACGCTGGTCAAGACCTGGTGCATGCGCGGGACGGTGCACCTGCTGGCGGCGGCGGACCTGCCGCTGTTCATCGCCGCGCTCCGCCCCAGCCGCCTGCCCGGCGGGTGGGAGTGGCTGGAACGACGCGGCCTGCCCCGGCGCCAGGCCGAGGCCATGGTGGCGGCGACCGTCGCTGCGCTGGACGAGGGGCCCCTGACCCGCCGCGAGCTGAGCGACCGCGTCGTCGCCCAGGTCGGTCCGCAAGCCAGGGAGTGGCTTGAACACGGCTGGGGTGTCCTCATCCGCCAGGCGGCAGCGGATGGACAGGTCTGCTTTGGCCCCAACCGCGGCCAGGAGGTCACGTTCGTCCGTACGGCGCATTGGCTGCCCGGCTGGCACGATCTGCCGGCAGCAGAGGCGCAACGCATCCTCCTGCACCGCTACCTGCACAGCTATGGCCCGATGTCCATCCAGGATTTCGCGTTCTGGACAGGGATGAAGGTGAGCGAGGCCACATCGATCTGGGAACAGCTCGGCGACGAGGCCGTGCCGGTGACCGTGGACGGTAATCGCAAGTGGCTGTTGCGTCAGGACCTGCCGCTGCTGCGCGAACCGCTGCTGAACGGCCTGCCGGTGCGCCTGCTGCCCGGGTTCGATAGCTACCTGCTGGCCCACCGCGACAAAGGCCACCTGGTGGACGCGGCGCACTACAAGGCCGTCTACCGTAAGGCCGGGTGGATCTCGCCGACTGTGCTGGTGGACGGGCGCATCGCCGGCATCTGGTCGCACGAGAAACGCGGCCGCCGGCTGCGCGTCACGGTCGAGCCGTTCGCCTACCTTCCTGCCGCCATCCGCCAGGAGATCGAGCTCGAAGCAGCCGACCTGGGACGCTTCCTGGGCTGCACCGGCGAGACCGTCTTCCTGGGCTGAATTGGTCATTGATCATTGGACATTGGTCATGTGAGCGCGTCGCTGAACGTCTCCGGATTGCTGTACTTGTTCGACGCGCTCCCGGCCTACCGGGCGCTGCGGGACGACCTGCGGGTTGGGCAACCCCCGCCGCCGCTGGGCCTGCTCCGCTCGGCCCGTCCTGCCCTGCTGGCCGCCCTATCCGCCGACCTGGACGGCCCGCTCCTGGTCGTCGCCGGCAGCGTCGAACGCGCCCGCGCTCTCTACCAGTCCATCCAGCACTGGCACCCCGATCCGGCGCGGGTATTGCGCTTCCCTGAACCGCCGGTCCTCTTCTACGAGCGCGCTCCCTGGCCGCGGGAGACCATCGCCGGGCGGATCGGCGTGCTCTGCCGCTTGGCCATGCAGCCAGAAGAGGCGCGCGGGGTGGTCGTCGTCGCCTCCGCTCGCGCGTTGATGCCGCTCACCCTGCCACTGCAGCAGTTCCGCTTGGGCACGCGCACGCTGCACAGCGGGCAGCGGCTCGACCTAGAGGAGACGTTGCGCCGCTGGAGCGGCCTGGGCTACGACCCAGTCAGCGTGGTCGAAGCGGCGGGCCAGTTCAGCCACCGCGGCGGCATTCTGGACATCTTTCCCCCGCTCGACCCGCTGCCGGTGCGCATCGAGCTGTTCGGCGACCAGATTGACTCAATCCGCCGCTTCGATCCGGCCACCCAGCGTTCGCAGGCCCGCCTGGAGGCGGTGACGATCCCCCCGGCTCGCGAGCCGCTGCCCCGTCACGGCCCGCGCGTCGCCGCCGCGCTGGCCGCCTGGTTCGACCAGCCTCATCCCGCCGAGGTCGCCGAGGAACTGAACGCCCACCGCCAGGGCCTGGCCGCAGGCGTGCCCTTCCCCGGCCTGGAGTTCTACCTGCCGCTGTTCTATACCCAGTCGGCCAGCCTGGTGGACTACCTGCCCCGCGATGGCCTGCTGGCACTGGACGACCCGGCGGAGCTGGCGGACGCCTGGTCCGGATTTGAGGAGGAGGCGGTCGGCCTGCGCGAGACGGCGGAGCGGGACGGGGTGTTGCCGCCCGACTACCCGCTGCCGTACCGCACCTGGAACCAGTGGCAGGAGGAGGTCGAGGATCGCCCGCTCCTCGTCCTGGGCCACGCGGCCGCGGAGCCGGAGGGGGAGCTGGCCACGCACTTCCATGCCAGCCCGCGCTACGGTGGGCAACTGATCGGCGTGATGGAGGACGTGGAGAAGGCGCGGCTGGCGGGGGAACGGGTGGTCGTCGTCAGCCGGCAGGCGCGGCGATTGGCCGAGCTGTGGGCCGAGCGGCACGATCCGCTGCTGCCAGTGGACAACCTGACGGAGCCGCCCCGCGCCGAGATCACCTTCGTCCGTGGGCCTCTGGAGGAAGGCTGGCTGCTCGGCGGCGTGGACGCGCTGGCCGGGCTGCCCCCGCTGCGCTTGCTGACCGACGCTGAGATCTTCGGCTGGCGCATGCCCGAACCGCGCCGCGCCACCCGCCGCCGCCCGGCCCCCGAATCCCTCTACGCCGACCTGACCCCCGGCGACGTCGTCGTCCATGTGGACTACGGCATCGGCATCTTCCGCGGCCTGGTCACCTATCGGCTGGAAGAGGAGGAGCGCGAGTACCTGCTGGTCGAGTACGCCGGGCGCGACCGGCTATACGTCCCCGTCTACCAGGCCGACCGGCTCTCCCGCTACGTCGGCGCCGACGAGACCGTCCCCGCCCTCAGCCGCCTCGGCTCGGCCGACTGGGGACAGGTGAAGGCCCAGGCCCGCCGTGCCGTCGAAGAGGTAGCACGGGAACTGCTCGAACTGTACGCCGCCCGCGAAGTCGCCCCCGGCCACGCCTTTGGCCCGGACACGCCCTGGCAGGCGGAACTGGAGGCCGCCTTTCCTTACGTGGAAACCCCCGACCAGGAGAAGGCGATCGTCGAGGTCAAGACGGATATGGAACGCCCGCGGCCGATGGATCGCCTGATCTGCGGCGACGTGGGCTACGGCAAGACCGAGGTCGCCCTCCGCGCTGCCTTCAAGGCAGTGATGGATGGCCGACAAGTCGCCTTGCTGGTGCCCACCACGGTCCTCGCCCAGCAGCACTACACTACCTTCCGTCACCGGCTGGCCGCCTTCCCGGTCACCGTCGAGATGCTCTCCCGCTTCCGTACCCCCGCCGAACAGGCGCAGGTGCTGGAGGGATTGCTCAGCGGCGCGGTAGACATCGTCATCGGCACGCACCGGCTGCTGCAGAGGGACGTTGCGTTCAAGGACCTGGGGCTGGTGATCATTGACGAAGAGCAGCGCTTCGGGGTGACGCACAAGGAGCAGTTGAAGAAGATGCGCACCGAGGTGGACGTGCTGACGATGACCGCCACGCCGATCCCGCGCACGCTCTACCTCTCGCTGACCGGCGTGCGCGACATCAGCATCATCGAGACGCCGCCGGAGGAGCGGCTGCCGGTCGCCACGACCGTCGGCCCGTACGACGCGCAGATGGTGCGGCGGGCGATCCTGCGCGAACTGGAGCGTTCAGGACAGGTCTTCTACGTCCACAACCGCGTCCAGACCATCGAGGTGGCCCGTCAGCGGCTGGCCCGCCTGGTGCCGGAGGCGACCGTTGCCGTGGCTCACGGTCAGATGCGCGAGCGCGACCTGGAACGGGTCATGCTGCGCTTCGTCTCCGGCGAGATAGACGTCCTGCTCTGCACCAGCATCATCGAGAGCGGGCTGGACATCCCCAACGCCAACACGCTCATCGTCGAGCAGGCTGAGCGCTTCGGCCTGGCGCAGATGTACCAGCTGCGCGGACGGGTCGGACGGGGAGCGCGGCGGGCGCACGCCTACTTCCTCTACAGCCCCGGCCGCCTGAGCGGCGACGCCCGCCAGCGGCTGGAAACGATCCGCGAGGCCAGCGACCTGGGGGTCGGCTACTCCATCGCCATGCGCGATCTGGAGCTGCGCGGGGCGGGGGAGGTGCTGGGGACACGCCAGAGCGGGCAGATCGCCGCCATCGGCTTCGACCTGTACACACGGCTGCTGGCGCGGGCGGTCGAGGAGCTGCGCGCCCGCCGCGCCGGTCAGCCCCCGCCGCCGGAACCGCTGGACGCCATCCGCCTCGACCTGCCGCTGCCGGTTGGCCTGCCGCCAGAGTACCTGCCGGACACCCACCTGCGGCTACGCCTATACCGTCGGCTGGCCAGCCTGGGCGACCTGAAACAGATCGAGGAGATGGAAGCAGAGCTGGCAGACCGTTTCGGTCCGCTGCCAGGCCCGGCGCGGAACCTGATGCAGCAACTGCGCCTCAAAGTGCTGGCCCGCCAGGCCGGGGTGCGCAGCGTGCTGGTGGAGAATGGGCGATGGGTGCTCTACGCCGACTGGCTGGACCAGGCCGACCGCCAGCAGGTGCAGCAGCAGGTGGGCGACCTGGCCCACGTGGGCCGGCGGACGGTCAGCCTGGAGATGGGCGAGGACTGGCCGGAGCGGCTGCGGACGGTGCTCGAACGGCTGGCGCGGACGAAGGATGGATGGTAACTGCTCACCCTCCCGCAGGTTCAGAAGTGACTCCCTGGCGGGAGAGGGGCGGGGGCAGAGGGGTGGGGTGAGTTGCGCCCGAACTGCGGGAGGGTAGACAGTTACGCTTTCGCATTGAGTACAGGGGGCACAGGGGTGAAAACCTCTGTGCCCCCTAGCTTGGAGGCTCCCGGGTGTTCTAAGCAGAAGCGATTTAGGCTACGGCGATGCTGCTTTTCCCGCCCGGAGTCGAGGCTTTAGCCGGTTTGAGCCACGTTTGCGCCGGCT
>DAOTYW010000034.1:0-6943 GCA_034434755.1 Anaerolineae bacterium
CGGACAGGAGGTCTACCTCATCGTCGCCTCGCTGGAGGACACCCGCCCCCTGCCGCCCAAGTTATGTCGCACCTGCGGGACGGAGTACGTGGGGGTGGAATGCCCGCGCTGCCGCGAGGTGCGACGGCGATTGCGAGGGCCGTAGAGAAAGACCTCCGAGGTCGGCGGAGGCCCCGGAGGTCCAGGGGGTGCGGGAGTGGATGGGAGTCGAACCCACCGCGGCCCGCTCTGCGCGACCCGCCGCCGTTTTTGAAGACCGGGGAGCCCACCGGGACCCAACCACCCCCAGGCATAGGATACCCTGATTTGGACGTTTCGTCAAGGGGGTTGTCAACGGATTCTTGGAACGGATTGAACGGATGCCACGCATCCAATCCGGAACCGCTCACCCAGAGCCGGAGGACGGCTACCACCGGTTCTCATGTTCATCACGAATGGTGCGAATGAAACGGATCTCACGAATCCGTTCAATTCGCTCCCCGAATCCGTTGACAGCATTCTGCGAGGTCAAGATGAACGATCCGTTCTTGTCCGATAGAGCCGCACTCGTCACCTACCGCCTGGACGATGCGCCGCACACGTTGCGTCCGGCGCAGCCCGGGCGGGTCGCCAGCCGCGAGCTCCAGGCCGACTGGCACTGGCAACCCGCCGGCGAGGCCGTCCGCACATGGGTAGAGCTGACCAACCTGAGCGAGCAGCCGATCTACCTGGAGACGGTGGATTTCCTGCTCGCCGGCCCTCCCGCCCGGGCGGTCTACCAGAACGGCTGGCAGTCGTGGAGCCCGACCTTCGCCCGGCACCTGGACGGCAGCCTCTACGCCGACCCCGGCACAGACGCCTACCGCATCGCCCACCAGCCGCACGGTGACGGGGCGGTGATGTCGGAGTGGGTGATGGTCGTGGCTGGCGAGACAGGGGGCTCGGCGGAGCGCAACTTGCTCGTCGGTTTCGTCACCGCCGCCCACCAGCTCGCGGAGGTGCGCCTGGCGCCCGATGGCACGCGCCTGACCGCCCGCTGTCACTTCGACGGGGCGCTGCTGCCCCCCGGCGCGTCGGTCGCCTCGGAGACGCTGCTGCTGCAGGCCGGAGCCGACCCGCTAGCGCTCCTGGAAACCTGGGCCGCGGCGATCGGCCAGGAGATGAGCGCTCGCATTCCCGCCCAGGTGCCGACCGGTTGGTGCACCTGGTACTACTTCTACGGCGAGAACACCGCCCAGGAAGTGCTGGAAAACGTCGAGGCCATCGCCCAGCACGGCCTGCCGCTCGACGTGATCCTGCTCGACGACGGCTTCCAGACCGCCATCGGCGACTGGCTCTCCATCAACACCGACAAGTTTCCAGAGGGAATGGAAGCAGTGGCACGGGCGATCCGCCAGGCGGGACACACTCTGGGCCTCTGGAGCGCTCCCTTCGGCGCGGCGGCCCACTCCCACCTGTTCGCGCAACACCCCGACTGGCTCCTGCGCGACGAGACGGGCGCGCCGGTGCTGGGCTGGACGCACTGGGGGACGGACTGCTATGCGCTGGACTGCACCCATCCGGCGGTGCTGGCCTGGCTTCGGGAGACCTTCCGATTCATGCGCCAGGAGTGGGGCGTGGAGCTGTTCAAGATTGACTTCCTCTTCGCCGCCGCCCGGCCGGGCCGCCGCCACGACCCCTCCGCCACCCGCGCCCAGGCGCTCCGGCGGGGCGTCGAGGCAATCCGGCAGGCCATCGGCGACGACGCTTTCCTCCTGGGCTGCGGCGCGCCGCTGGGACCATGCGTCGGCCTGGTGGACGGAATGCGCGTCGGCCCGGACGTGGATCCGAACTGGCATCCGATCTGGCGCAACGACCTCTCGGCGCCGTCGGCAGAAAGCGCGCTGCGCAACTCGCTGACCCGCGCACCGTTCCACAACCGCCTGTGGGCCAACGATCCCGACTGTCTGCTGGTGCGTCAGCGCGGCGCCGACCTCGACCTGGTGCTGAATGAGATGCGCACGCTGACCGCGCTGACCGCGCTGCTGGGCGGGCTGACGATCAACTCCGACCACCTGCCGCTCATCCGCCCCGGTCGGCTGAAGTACCTGCGCCAGGCGCTCCCGCCGACCGGCGTCTCCGCCCGCCCGCTCGACCTGTTCGAGAACGAACTGCCGCGCCTGTTGCTCCTCTCGGTCGAGCGCGATTGGGGCCGCTGGTGGGTCGCCGGGCTGGTCAACTGGGACGAGCGCACGGTCGAGACCACCGTCCACCTGCGCGACCTGGGCCTGCCACCCGGCCGCTACCACGTCTACCACTACTGGCGCCGCCGCTACCTGGGCGTGACGGCGGATGCCGTCACCATCCGCCGCCATCAGCCCCACGAGACAGCGGTCCTGCTGTTCCGGCCCGTCTCCGACTACCCCACCCTGCTGACAACCACCTTCCACGTCTGCCAGGGCGCTGTCGAAGTGGAAAGCGTGTCTCGTATCGAGGCCCAGCCTCCGAACTCCGAGTTCGGACTGCGGATCGTCCTCAGCAAAGCCGGGCGGCAGGAAGGCGACGTGCTGTTCAGCGTGCCGGACGGTTGGCGGGCGAGCAGCGCGACGGTGGACGGGGCGCGGCGGGAACTGCGCACTGTCGCTCCGCGAGTCGTGGCCCTCGGCCTGACCCTGGCGGGACGGGCCCAGATCGAGCTCACATTCGAAAGGCAGGCCCAACTTGAAACCTGAAACCCCGAAACCTGAAGCCACAACAATCTACCGCCTGCACACCCTCCTCCTCTCCGAGTACGGTGAGCCGACGTGGCAGCCGCTCGACCCGCTGGCTGCGCTCGTCTCCACTATCCTTTCCCAAAACACCAACGACGTCAACCGCGACCGGGCTTTCGCCCGGCTGCGCGAGCGCTTCCCCACCTGGGAGGCGGTGCGCGATGCGCCGCTGGAGGAGCTGATCGAGGCGATCCGTCCCGCCGGCCTGGCACCGACCAAAGCGCCGCGCATCCAGGGAGCGCTGCGACGGATCGAGGAAGAACGCGGGCGGATCGAACTGGACTTCCTGGCCGACTTGCCGCTGGAGGAGGCGCGGGCCTGGCTGCGCACCATCCCTGGCATCGGCCCGAAGAGCGCAGCGATCGTCCTGCTGTTCGCCCTGGGACGGCCGGCCTTTCCGGTGGACACGCACATCCATCGCCTGACCCGCCGCCTGGGACTCATCCCCCCGCAGACCGACCGCGAGCGCGCCCACGAACTGCTGGAGGCGCTCGTCCCGCCGGACATCTACTACCCGTTTCACATCAACCTCATTGCCCACGGACGCGCCGTCTGCCATCCGCGCAACCCCGCCTGCCCTCGCTGCATCCTGCGGGACGAGTGCGCCTTCGCCCGCGCTCCGCGATAAGCGATACGCGATGATCCATCTCATCCTCATCCGCCACGGCCAGACCGTTGCTAACATCGAGGGGCGCTGGATCGGCCAGGGCGAGAGCGAGCTGACCACGCTCGGCCGCGCTCAGATCGCCGCGACCGCCCGCCGGCTGGCGACGGAAGTGCGCGATGGTGTGGGCCTCTATACCAGCCCGCTGGCCCGCACCCTGGAGACCGCCGAGGAGATCGGCCGTGCCCTGGGACTAACGCCGGTGGTGATGGACGACCTGCGCGAGATCCACTTCGGCGCTCTGGAAGGCATCCGCCTCGATGAGCTGAAAGAACAACACCCACAAGTGTACGCTCGCTGGCAAGAGAAGGAGAACACCGCGTTCACGTGGCCGGGCGGGGAATGCCGCGCCGACTTCTTCCGTCGCATCGCCACGGCCTGCCAGACGATCCTTGCCCGTCACGAGCGAGGCAGCGTGCTGATCGTCGGTCACGGCGGGACCATCCGTTCCTGCCTCATGCACCTGCTGCCGGAGACGTTGGGGAAGTGGTGGACGTACGAAATCGACAACTGCGGCCTGACCCACCTGGAGGTCGAGGGGCGACAGGCACGCCTGCTCGCCCTGAACGACACGACCCACCTGCCAAAGTAAGGACGAAGCAGCGTCGAGCAACAGGACTTGACCTTTTAGTCAAAGTGTGGTATAGTATCATTGTAGTACGAAGTGGGTTTTGGACATCGTGAAGACTGCCCAGACTTGCGGAGGCTGGGCAGTTTTTTTGCTTTACCGCACCGCTTCGCACGCAATTCGACCGATACAGGAGTAAGGAAAATGACTGCAAGAGAAACTGGAATCGTCAAGTGGTTCAATGATGCGAAAGGCTATGGCTTCATCTCGCGCGAAGCCGGTGACGATGTATTCGTCCATTTCTCGGCCATCGAGGGAAACGGATTCCGCTCTCTCCAGGAGAATCAGCGGGTCGAGTTCTCCGTCGAGCAGGGTTCGAAGGGCCTGCAGGCTGTTCAGGTACGCGCTCTCTAGCGCCGCAGGCAAGGAAAGGAATCCACCATGACCAAGAAATTGCACGTGGGTAACCTGAGTTACACGACGGATGAGAGCACCCTGTCCGAGCTGTTCGCCGCCTACGGCGAGGTGACATCGGTGAACCTGATCACCGATCGGATGACCGGCCGTTCGAAGGGCTTTGCCTTCGTCGAGATGGCCGCGCACGACGCGGCCCTCCAGGCGATCGAGCAGCTCAACGGGCGGGAAGTGGACGGACGGGCAATCAAAGTGGCCGAAGCGCGGCCGCGGGAGGACAACCGTCCCAGCGACAACCGACGTCGCCGCTGGTAGGCCGCTTCATCCCACGGAAGACACGACCGCACAGCTTCTCCGCAAGCTGTGCGGTCTCTATTATGGACAGCCTCAGGAGAGCACCCAAACCGTCATCTGCGACGGGCCGCGGTTGCCCCACAGCGCGTACGGGATGGCGGTGACGGGCTGACCGGCGGTCGTCTGGCCGCGCAGCACCACAACGCCTCCCAGCAACTCCGGCGCCGCTTCGGCGCGCAGGCTGGACAGATCCAGGCGGACCGTGAAGATGTCCAGGTCGGGATTGTCGGGGCTTTCCAGGCAATAGACCAGCGGTCCGCGCGTCAGGGCGACCCTACCGGCGTGCCCACGGACCCGCGGGCCGGCCCGTCGCGGGCGAATCGCCAGGTCGAATGACAACTCGATCTCGTCGCCGGCTGCCCAGCGGCGGCGCAACGTGAGCCAGGTCGCCGTTCGCGGGTCGAAGCCCCCGGCGGCCTGGACCAATAGCGGGCGGGGGGCCGGGAGCGCTACCGCCTCGCCGTTCACGCGTACGGTGGCGCACCCTGCCGCCCACGACGGCAGGCGCAAGCGCAGGCCGAACTCCGTCGGGCGCGCCGGGGCCAGTCGCAGGGTCACTCTGCCCTCCCAGGGCAGCGCGGAAACGATCTCCACGTCGAGCGGCAAGCCCATCTCCAGCCGCGCCTGGTTGCCGATCCACTGGTGAATGGTCAGCTCGTCCCCATCCACCGAGTAGACGTACTGTCCGAGCGAAGCCCAGGTGCGCGAGAGGTTGGAGGGGCAGCACGGCACCGCGAACCAGGGCCGGCGAACCACTCCACCCCGGCAGGCCAGTGGGTTATTGTAGAAATAGGCCTCACCGTCCAGCCCCATGCCCACGCTCGCCGCGTTATACAACTGCCACTCGAACAGGTCGCTGTAGCAGGCCTGGCCGGTCAGCAGCGCCATCTGCCAGTTCCAGAACATGCCCGCCAGCGCCGCGCAGGTCTCGGCGTAGGCGTACTCCGGGTCCAGTTCGTCGTCCCGCCCGAAGCCCTCCAGCGCTGGCAGCGCGCCGAGGCCGCCGGTCACGAACATGCGCCGTCCGACCATCCGGTCCCAGGACTGTTCCAGCGGGGGCAGGAAGCTCACGTCGCCCTCGAGGCGCGCCAGCAGCGCCAGCGCGGTCTGGAGGTAGCCAAAGCGGACGGCGTGGCCAACCGGCGTCGTCTGCTGGCGGACAGGAGCGTGCTGCTGGAAGTACTTTCCCGACAGCGCGCTGACCAACCAGCGCAGGTGGGCGCCGCGCGGGTGGCGCGCCACATTCCCGGGCGGCAACTGGTAGGGAATCTCGTCGGGGTGAGCCGCCCGGTAGGCCTCCCGTCCGGCAGCCACCTGCCGGCCGCGCGCCGCGACGCTGCGCATCTGTCGCAGCAGCGGGAGAGCGAAGCAGCGCGTCCGGCCGCGCTGTTCGAGGAAATGGCGCGCCAGGTCGCGGTAGGCCGCATGGCCCGTGACGCGGTACAGGCGTAGCAGGGCGATCTCCACCTCTTCGTGGCCGGGGGTACGTTCCGGGCCGGCGGCAGCGAAGTCGCGCACCAGCAAGTCGGCGGCCTTGCGGGCGATGGCGAGCAGGTCGGTGCGGCCGGTTGCCTCGTAATGCGAGACGCCCGCCTCGATCAGGTGGCCATGGCAGTAGAGCTCGTGCTCGATCTGCAGGTTGGTCCAGCGCACGGTGGGGAAATGGATCTGGTTATAGGTGAACAGGTAGCCATCGGCCATCTGTGCGCGGCCCAGGAGGCCGATGAAGCGCTCCATCAACGCCGTCAGTCGCGGGACGGGCGCGCCGGCGCAGATGCGACTGGCTGCGTCCAGCCACTTATAGGCATCCGAATCGGCGAAGAACCAGCCCTCGCGCCAGCCGTCGCGCTCGCCGGCCGCGATGGCGAAGTTGGCGATACACCCACTGGCTTCCAGTTGCGCCCACTGGTGGAAGATAGCGCGGGACGCGTTGACCTGGAGGCGGGGGGACCAGAAGGGATCCTGGATCGTGACCTGCTCAAGTGACAGCTCGTCCAACTTTTCGCATCCGGTCTGCCGCCTGGCTACCCGCGGAGGCATTGCGGCATCGCGCAGAGTATATGCCAGGCGGGTGGAAAGTCAAGGCCGCACCCATGCCACCATCGTAACTGCTCAGCTCACCCTCCCGCAGGGTAACTGCCTACCCTTTACCAGGCCTGGTGCTGGCAGGGCCGGTGTGCCGGCCCCTCACCCCACCCCCTGGCCCCCGCCCCT
>DAOTYW010000035.1:0-5019 GCA_034434755.1 Anaerolineae bacterium
CGCCCCTCTCCCGCCCGGCGGGAGAGGGGCGGGGGGCCAGGGGGTGGGGTGAGGGGCCGGCACACCGGCCCTGCCAGCACCAGGCCTGGTAAAGGGTAGGCAGTTACAACGATTGTACAAACTCTCTGAAGTCTGGGTTCAGCATGGTACTTCCACAGGTGGTACTCGCGACGGATCGCCTCCAGCGCGGCTAATCGAGCCTGGTAGGATTGTGTCTGCGAGTAGGCGAAGTCGCTTTTCTGCTGGCGCAGGGGAACGCGGGTGCAGACCTTCTGAATGGTGGACATCGTTCACTCGTTCAGCCGCTGCACGCTGGGGCGCAGCTCCAGTTCGTCAATCAGGCCGTTCAGTTCCTCGTCGCTCAGCGGGCGGCCCTGGCCGGCGTAGGCGGTCAGCGCCGCCTCCATCGCGTTCGTGCCGAAGGAGCGCCCCTCGTAGCGCGGGGTGGTCGTGATCACCTGGCGCACCCCCCGCGCCCGCAGCAGCTCGACGTTCTCCGCCGTGGTGGTGTTGGTCACTACCGTCTTGCCGCTCAGGTCCTCCGGCAGGTACTTGCGCATGAACAGGAAATCGCCGGCCAGCAGGTCACACTCCTCCCAGTAGCGACGGTACTTCGGCACGTATTCCTCTTCCCTGTCCAGCTTTTCCTTCTCCCCGCCGCCGTAGAAGAGCATGCTCATCGGGAAGTGGCTGACGATGGGGAGGAGGAGGCGGGCGACCCGCTTGTAGTTGCGCAGGCCGCGGATGGCGATGGGCACGCCGAGGGCGATCATCAGGTCGCCGAAGATGACCTCGTCGGCGACGGCGGTGGCGGCCTGGGCCAGGCCGAGGCGGTCCACGGCCACCGGGACGAAGGCGCGGCGGAAGTGGGGCATGCCGCCCAGCGCCGGCGCGGCCAGCTCGAAGACGCGCCGCTCCAGGGTATGCTTCAGCCCCCGTCCGTCCACCAGCGGCGTGTGCCGGACGCCCTCGACCAGCTTGAGGGCGGCGTGGAGGGGGTACTCGCGCTCGTCCAGGCGCAGGTACAGGTCCACCCCGCCCACGCCCAGCGCGTCGGCCACGCCGTCCAGTTCGAGGAACAGCCGGTGGGCCTTCTCCACGTCGCCGTTCGTGCCGATCCGTTCGACGCTGATCGGCACATCTTTCAGGTGAATGACCACTTTCTTGTCGCGGGTCGAACTGCCCAGGCTGATGCTGACGGCTCGTTTCATAGGTTATATAGCTCCCCGTACTTCGTGCGCAGGTAGCGGACGTATGGCTCGACGCGGATCGGCCCGCCGGTGATGCGCTCGACCAGCTCCTGGGCGGTGAACTTGCGCCCGTGCTGGTAGATGTTCTCCTTCAGCCAGGTGTAGAGGGCGGTGAAGTCGCCCTGTTCGATCTGGGCGGGGATCTCCGGATGGGCGCTCAGCGCGGCGTCCATGAACTGGCCGCTGAGGATGTTGCCCAGGGTGTAGCCCTGGAAGGCGCCACCGATGTAGCCGCCGTACCAGTGGGTATCCTGGAGCACCCCGTCGCGGTCGTCCGGCGGGGCGATGCCCAGCTCTTCCTGATAACGCGCCCGCCAGGCCTCCGGCAGGTCGCGCACGGCCAGCCTGCCCTCCAGCATGGCCAGTTCCAGATCGAAGCGGATCATCACGTGCAGGTTGTAGGTCACCTCATCGGCCTCGGTGCGGATCAGCGACGGTTGCACCTTGTTGATCGCGCGGTAGAACGTCTCCAGCGGCACGCTTTCCAGTTGGGCGGGAAAGGTCGCCTGCAGCCGCGGGTAGAAGAACGTCCAGAAGCCGCGGCTGCGCCCGACCAGGTTCTCCCACAGGCGGGACTGGCTCTCGTGGACGCCGGAAGAGGTGCCGCCGGCCAGCCGCGTCCCGTCCAGGTCGGGGTGGCTGCCTTGTTCGACCATGCCGTGCCCGGCCTCGTGGAGGGTGCTGAACAACGCCTCGCCCAGGTCGTGCTCATTGACGCGGGTGGTGATGCGCACGTCGTTGACGGAGAAGCTGATCGTGAACGGGTGAGGGCTCTTGTCCTGCCGCCCGCGCTGCAGGTCGTAGCCGAAGCGGCGGATCGGCTCCAGGCTGAAGGCGAGCTGTGCGGCCTCGGGGTAATGCTGGCGCAGGCACCGGTCGTCCGCCGGCGGCTGGGCGGCGATCGCCTGGACGATGGGGGCCATCTCCTGGCGCAGCTGGTCGAACAGGGCGCGGACGGTGGAGGCCTTCATGTCCGGGTCGGAGATGTCAATCAGCGGGTCGGCGATGTGCTCGTAGCCGGGGAAGAAATCGGCGTACCGGCGGCTCATGTCGAGCGTCTTCTCCAGGTATGGGCGCACGCGGGCGAAGTCGTTCGCCGGGCGGGCCGCCGCCCACGCCTCGTAGGTGGCGGAGCTGTGGGCAATGAACTCGGCCATGAAGGAGGGCGGCACGTTGACCGCCCGCTCGTAGTCGCGCCGGGTGACGCGGATCAGGCTGGCGTCATCGGACTCATAGGGCAGGCTTTCCTCGTAGGGCCGCAGTTCGTCGAGCAGCCTGCCGATGGCCGGGTCGGTGAATTTCTCGTGGGACAACCGTCCCAGGGTGGCCATCTGGCGTCCGCGCGCCGCCGCGCCGCCAGGCGGCAGGTAGGTGAGCTGGTCCCACACCAGCACGGCGGTGGCCGCGTCCAGGTCCTGGATCTCGGCCAGGCGGGTTTTGAGGTCTTGGAGTTTGGTTTTCATGTGGATCTCCTGTTGGTGGGCAAGTGGGCAAGTATGCAAGTATGCAAGTATGCAAGTATGCAAGTGGGCAAGTGGGTAGGTGGGTAAGTGGGCAAGTGGGCAAGTATGCAAGTATGCAAGTATGCAAGTGGGCAAGTGGGTAGGTGGGTAAGTGGGCAAGTGGGCAAGTGGGTAGGTGGGTAAGTGGGCAAGTGGGCAAGTGAGTAGGTGGGTAAGTGGGCAAGTATGCAAGTGAGCAAGTGGGCAAGTGAGCAAGTGGGTAGGTGGGCAAGTGTGTAAATGTACAAGTGTGTGGGCACAGGGTGGGTTATTTGTGCTTCCGTGAGATGAGGCCGATGACGGCCAGGCTGGCGAGCAATAGGCTCAGCGCGCTGATAGGCACGCGGGTGATGGGCAGGTGGGGCAGGCGGTTCACGGGGCCCTCGATGGCAGCGGGCGTGACGGAGGCGCGGGGCGCGGGCGATGGTGAGGTGGTGAGTGCTGTAGGTAACGATGAGCTGGTGAGTGCTGTAGGTAACGATGAGCTGGTGAGTGCTGTGGGCGACGGTGAGGGGGTGAGTGCTGTGGGCGACGGGTTGGGCAACAGGGTCGGCGTGACGACGGACAGCGGCGCAGCGGTGGGGAGCGGTGTACGGGTGGGCGCGGGAGTCGGCGTGGGCAGCAGGGGAGCCGTCACGGGCGGGACGGTCGGGGCGGGGGGCAGGGTGGGGACGGCTGTACCGGCGACATGCGTTTCCACCAGCATCAGCGGCGCGCCGCCGATCGCGCACGGCTGCTCGTGCGGACAACCGGCCAGGGTCAGGATGTAGTAGCCGCGCTCTGGATAGATGATGCGCGCCCGCCCTTCGATGTCCACCAGCAACGCCTGCGTGGTCTGCGCGGTCAGGACCACCGTCTGCGCGGCGGCGGTGCGCGCCCAGACGACCGTGGTGACCTGTCCGCCGCGCTCCACGACCACGATGCTGCTGCCGTCCCGCCGCTCCCAGCGGGCGGAACGGAAGCCGGCCAGGTAGGTGACCGCCGTCCGGTAGGCGGTGAAGGCCGGGCGGGGGGTGGCGTCGGCACGCAGCAGACCGCACGGCCCCCCATCCTGCGGATTGTCCACCAGCCGGTAGACGGCGATCCGCTCTGCCCCGCCGGCGATCCCCAGCGCCAACGCCTGGATGATGAAGGCGGCCTGCTCCTGCAGCGTCGCGGCAGCGGGGTTGTTCGGCAGTGGCCAGGCCGGATCGTCGGCGGGAACGACATTGGTCTCGGCGATCCAGATCGGCTGGGCCAACCCGTACGACGCCAGCAGCGTGCGGTAGTAGACGGTCAGGTCGTACAGGCTCTCCGGCTGGTTGTAGATGCGGAGGGTAGCCACGTCGAAGTAGTAGCCGTTGGCCCTGGCTTCGGGATCGCCGGAGAGGGTCTGCAGCAGGCGCCGGAGGAACGGTTCCTGCCCGTTGTTGACGTCGTCCCAGTGGGTCACGCCGGGCAGGTGGACGACGCTGTCGGGGTTGGCCTGGTGGATCACGGCGTAGGAGACGCGCAGGAGTTGGGCGAAATCGGCCACCGACCCGCCCCAGGTGGCGGATGGCCCGTCGGGGTGCTCCCAGATGACCCAGTGGTCAATCCGCCCGGCGTAGCGGGTGACCAGGGCGCGCAGGAAGCCGGCCCACAGGTTGGCCGGGTCGTCGGCGGGGAGGTCGAGGCCACGGGGCACGCCGCTCCCCCGCGCCGGGTCGGCGGCCCAGGCCGGGCTGCCAACCACCACGCCGACCACCTGACGGCCCTGGGTCAGTTCCAGCGCCACCTGCTCGTCGCGAAACGGCACGTTCCACTGATCGGGCCGCTCGGGCTGGATCTCGTCCCAGCGGAACATGAGCTGGGTCCACCCGGCGCCCAGTTCGGCGGCGCTCCACGGTGCGTCGGTGGCGGCGACGATGCCGAAGCGGTAGTCCGGCGCGTCTGCGCGGGCCGGCGCGCTCGCCGCGCCGGCCAGGGTCAGCCACAGACAACCGATCAGCAGGAGAACGGATGTTCGTTTCATCTGGCCGTGTAACCGCCTACCCTCCCGCAGGTTCGGGCGCAATCTCCGCATGGAAGTGCGCCGCAATGAGTTGCTCGCCCTCCTGCCAGCCGCTTTCTAACCTGCGGGAGGGTGGGGGTAGATATTTACCTGCCCGTAGCAACTGCCTACCGTCCGCGGCGCTGAGCCCTCACCCCACTCCCTACCCCCGCCCCTCTCCCGCCCGGCGGGAGAGGGGCGGGGGCCAGGGGGTGGGGTGAGGGGCCGGCACACCGGCCCTGCCAGCACCAGGCCT
>DAOTYW010000036.1:0-1875 GCA_034434755.1 Anaerolineae bacterium
GCCTACCCTTTACCAGGCCTGGTGCTGGCAGGGCCGGTGTGCCGGCCCCTCACCCCACCCCCTGGCCCCCGCCCCTCTCCCGCCGGGCGGGAGAGGGGCGAGGGTAGGGGGTGGGGTGAGGGCTCAGCGCCGCGGACGGTAGGCAGTTACCTACCTTCAAGGATTCCGGGATTCTCGCCCGTCGGCGGCTCCAGCACCAGGTCGTAGGGCCGGCGGCACCAGAACTCCCCCTCGTCTGGCCACCAGCAGGCGACCACGCGGCGGCGGTGAACATACTTGACCAGCCGGCCGTTCTCGGTGGTCAGGCAGACGCGAGCGATGGGCGGTCGCCAGAGTCGCTGAACGATGCCGCTGGCTTTCAGCCGGCGATAGGGCCACAGAACGAACGGCCCGCTCCGTCGGCGCAAGCGCAGGAGGGCGGCCCACAGCCGCCCGGCGTTCCCCCCCCAGACCGGGTGGATCCTCCCGTCCCGCTGGACGGCGACGACCCGCCCGATCAGGTGTTCGGCGGTGATAGGGGCGTCGGGGATGGCACTGTTGTCGCCGCAGGTGATCAGGCCTTCCTGGTGACAGCTCAGGACACGGTGAACGACCACGGGCATGCCCTCACTGCGCTGCGCATGGCTGAAAACAACCACATCGCCTGGACGGATTGCCGCCAGAGGCTCCGGCGCCACCAGCAGCACGTCGCCGTGCTTGAAGGTGGGACGCATGCTCATGCCCCGATATGGGAATGTGGCCAGTGTGGTGTTCTCTACTGTGTCTTGGACACAGCGCATACATTGCCTGAGATTGCCGGCCCTATAAGGTTTGCGAGCCTCCAATGCCCGTGAAACAATAGGAGAACCAGTTTCCTGTTGAGCAGGTTGGCTTG
Source organism: Anaerolineae bacterium (assembly GCA_034434755.1). Lineage (GTDB taxonomy): Bacteria > Chloroflexota > Anaerolineae > B4-G1 > DUEL01 > DAOTYW01. The sequence continues at coordinate 875 of DAOTYW010000036.1, forward strand.
CCAGTTGGGTAGTTCCCACCGGTGCAACTGCCCCCAACAGCCGGCGTCACCGCCCCCAGGTCGAACGCCTCTGGCTTGACGTACTCGATTTTCCCTTGTGGTTGTGTCCTATCCATTTTCTCTCCCTCCGTATCGCTTTAGTAACTTCACTCTCCTGCAGGTGCGGGCACAATTTGCAACCCAAATCGCACTTCAATGGCCATTCCCATTTGTTGCTCGGTCACTTCCGAACCTGCGGGAGGGTGAGCTGACGGACTGTCTGAAGCAGCACTTCCGCCGTGCGCGGCGAACGGGTGATCCGAAACTCGAACCCCGGCAAAGCGCGACAGACCGCTGCCAGCGCCGCGAAAACCGCTTTCTTCGTGTCTGTATCGTAGTCTCGTTGCCAGGCCATCTCGAACAGCGCGTCGGTCATGTAGCGGCAGGTCTCCAGGGCGCCGATCGGCGTGATGGATGGCTGCCTGGCCTGGAACAGGCGGAAGATCGCCCGCAACGGCGCGGTCTGGAGCATGGCAGCTTCTTCCTCGGACAGCGGCCCCTCGTAGGCGCGGGGGTAGCCATCCGCCACGCCCCACCGCCCGTCCTGGCGGCGCAGCAGGTACACCACGTCGTTGGCCAGCGGCGTGGTCTGGGCGCTGAGCAGTCCGCACAGCGTCGTCTTGCCGGTGCCGGAAGGCCCCAGGAAGATCAGCGCTTCCCCATTCACCTGCACGGCGGAGGCGTGGATGGCCAATACCATATGCGCTTCTGTAGCTCTACTTGTGCTTGTTGCGATCACGGCCATCTGTGCTCTCTCTCTCGGTTGGCCACTGCTCAGGCAGGTTTCTTTTCAATCGTAGAGAGCGTGAAGTACCGAGGAATCTGCTTACCGCCAGTGGGTCGCACCGGCGAATGAATACACTGGCACCATCGTTCACAACTTAAGGCCCGGCTTGCCCCGGAAATCGCCGCTTTGCGGCTTCCGCCCGCCGCTAAACCGGCGGGCTCATAGCTGAAGCCCC
>DAOTYW010000037.1:0-2180 GCA_034434755.1 Anaerolineae bacterium
ACCGATATGCCCGGCACGGGGGACCACCCGAACTTCGGCATCATCCCGAAGTGGCAGATCGCCTATCTGTATGCGATGGGAGACAGCCGGTTCAGCGTGGCCACGAGAAAGGACGCATACGAGAAACTCATTCTCGGCTCGGCGGACGCGGCCGTGACCATTCCCATCCACTACCGTGAGAGCAACACCGCCATGACGCCGGATTACAGGAATTACCTTGACTGGCCGGCGGATCAGAGCACCCCGTCGTTCGGCAGGATCAAGTCGATCAGCGCGCACCCGGATGGCAGGACGGGCTCGTATGACACCACCGGGCCTTATCCCGCCAAATATATCTGTTCGAATTGCCCCGCCCGGACGCACTCGTGGCTGCCGGATATGTACCACTGGCCTTCGCTGTATTCGGTACCGTACATTCTTTCTGGCCGGTTCACATACCTGATGTCTCTTCAGCAATCCGCCGCGCACTGGCTTGGATGGGACCATCCGTACTGGGCGAGGCATTTTGACTGGGGCATTCAGTATGACAGCGCCAACGTCCGCGGTCCCGCCCGGGCTTTGAAGGAGATTTTCTGGGCCTACCTGCTCAGCCCGGACAGCCCTGAACGGAACTATTTCGCCAACAAGCTGAAGAACAATGATGCAGCATACGAGGGCGTCTTCAACATCCGGAACGGGACGTACAGCGACCAGGTGCTGAGCGATTGCAGGAGCGGGGCTGTCACGGAGTCCTTCAACACGACCATCAACTCCACGACTGTGCAGAAGCCCAACGGGACGCGGCGGGTATTTTACATCTCGAGCAACGCGCAGAACGGAATCCAGTCGATCACGTCACTGACCGTGAACGGGGTGGCGAAAACGGTGGGCATTTACGGCCAGGATACGGGGAAAGACTGGTATTTCATCCCCGGGGCGAGGGTGGTGATCCAGGACGAGGGCGCACCGGCGCTGGCGGCGGGAGACAGCCTCTCGATCTCGGGAAGCATATCGAAAGCCGCCACGCCGTGGTGTCAAGGCTACGCCCAGCTCAAGTGGCCGGAGAATCCTTTGCCGATGATCGGGATCGGATCGACCAGCTTCATCGAGAACGGCGGAATCACCGGCACCTCTCCGTGGATGCTGAGCTACCTGGCGATGCACCTCGGGTGGGCGCGGCAGACCGGCGCATTGCGGGTCAACGGAAAGCGGCTGTTCGAGCAAAGCGCGGCGCAGCTGGGCAAGGCATACATCGACGGCATGCTGCACCCCCGCAAGCCGGTTCTTTACTTTGGCGATTACCGCATGCCGCTCCAGGACGCCAACGGGCTGATCACGACGTGGGAGCGGTTCATTGCGGCGAGGAACCCTCCCGTGGCGCTGACGCAGGACATTTCCGCCGGCGCCATGTCGTTCACCATCAATTGCGTGGCGGGGTCGAACGGATGCATCAACGTGCCCGGCAGCTACGGGGCGATCTGGAAGATCGACAACGAATACATCCGCACCTGCGGCAAGAGCACGGGATCGGCGACAACGACCTTCACGGTCTGTCCGGGCGGGCGCGGCTATTGGGGCACGAAGGCCGAGCCGCACACGACGGCGTCCGTTGTGAACGCGGAGTGGCGAACCATGGGAGATAACCTGGCCGGCCACACCTACCCGAATCTCTGGGTCAACGCACTGAGCACTTTCCACGATGTGGCGGCGTCGCTGGGATCCGGGCTGGAGGCTTACAACCGGGCGATCGGCATGGGCACGGGGCTCGACCAGCGCAAGTTCGACCAGCGCTACGCCCTGGTGCCGCGCATGGAGCCTTATTCGCTGAAGGTATTCGTGGCGCCGGGCAAGGCGGAGATCCACTATGACGCGCCGACGCTGGCGGCGTGCCGGTACGCGGTGACCGCCACCACGTTTGCCAGCCCCGACGACAGCGGGGATGAGAACGACCGCGGCGGGCTGCGCACGCGGCGGATCGTGCTGTCGCCGCTGGCGCCGGGAACCTACCGTTACCGGGTGACCTGCGGCAACGGCCGGATCATGGGCAGCTTCACCGTGCCCGAGTGAGGCAGGCCGCGTCTATTTGGCGCCTTTCGGCGGGATGACCCACAGGTAGAACTTGTGGCTCAGATAGGAGTCCTCGCTGTTGTCGTCGAGCGTGAACTCCTTGTCCGGCTTCCAGTCGCCCATGTCGAAGGTGT
>DAOTYW010000038.1:0-1956 GCA_034434755.1 Anaerolineae bacterium
TGGGCATCGCCGCCGCCCTCACCGACGCCGGCAGCGCCATCCACCTGGCCCGCGCCGCCTTCGAGAGCGCCGCGCTCAACGTCCGCGTCAACGCCGACGCGCTGGCCGATCACGAACGGGCGGCGGCGCTGCAGGCCGAACTGGACACGCTGCGCGAGCGCTGCCGTCAGGCCGGCGACCAGGCCCTGGCCGTCGTGGAGGAACGATGGCCGGGCCGGGCGCAGCACGGCGATGGCTCACACCGGAGGCGCGAAGGAGCATGACCCGCAGAGACGTCAACGAGCTGATCCGGCGGGGTATCGCCGCCGCCCGGGGCGGTCGCCGGGACGAGGCCGAGCGGTTGCTGCGCCAGGCCACCTCCGCCGACCCGCAGAACGCGCGGGCCTGGCTCTGGCTGAGCGCGGTAGCCAGCGGGATCGAGGCCCAGCGGGAGTGCCTGTACCGCGTCCTGGAGATCGAACCACACAACAGCTTCGCCCGCAGCGGGCTGGCGTTCCTGAGCCGCCTGCGCGTCGGCCAGGAGGAGCAGGCGCGGCACGCCCCCTGGGTGATGGGGCTGGAGGGCGAGGAGATCACCGACTCGTCGCCGCGCCGTTGCGCCCGCTGCGGGACGCTCAATCCCGCCTGGGCCTACACCTGCCACAAGTGCGCCGCTGCGCTCCGTCCCCTCGACATCGTCAAGACGGCGCAGGCGGAGATCCGCGCCCGCGAACGGGCGACCGCCGCCCCCACGGTCATCGAGTCGTGGATCGGCGCGCTGATCCTGAACCGGCGCGTGGTCTTCGAGCCGGAACTGGCGCTCGCCTCGCCGGGCCGCACGCTGACGGCGCTGGTCCTGAGCAGCCTGTTCGTCGTCATCCTCCGTGCGCTCATGACCGCGGCGGGTGTCCCCTGGACAAGGAGCTACCTGCCCACCATGGCCGGGTGGCTGGCCAGCAGCGCGCTGCGGAACGGGCTCGAATGGCTGGTCGGCGCGGCGCTCATCACCCTGTTGATCGGCTTCCTCACCTTCCCAGCCATCCGGCTGACCGGTGGGAAAGGCAGCCTGCAGGAACACTTCCACATGATCGCCGTCGCCGTCTCCTCCTGGCTGGTCGTCGCCGGGGTCGTGGGGCTGCTGATCTGGATCGCCGGCCTCTTCGTCAGCCGCGAGGCGCTGGCGGCGCTGCGGGCGGCGGGCGGCGGCGCGCTGATCATCTACGCGGTCGTCCTGAACGCGCAGGCGCTCCAGACCGCGCACCGGATGAACGCGGCCGTGGCCATCATCGGCATCGGCGGCACCTTCGCCCTGGCCGCGGCGATGTGCCTGATCTCCGTCGGTTGGGAGACGCTGGCCACGATGGTCGCTACCTTCCTCGCCCCCTTCCCGCTGTAGCCAGGCCAGGGAGAGACCGCGACAAGACTGGCGAGATCGTCCACCCTCCCGCAGGGTAACTGCCTACCCTTTACCAGGCCTGGTGCTGGCAGGGTCGGTGTGCCGGCCCCTCACCCCACCCCCTGGCCCCCGCCCCTCTCCCGCCGGGCGGGGGGGGGGTGAGGGCTCAGCGCTGCGGACGGTAGGCAGTTACCCCGCAGGTTAGAAAGCGGCCGACAAGAGGGCGAGCAGCTCATTGCAGCGCACTTCAACCTGCGGGAGGGTAGGCCGTTACCTTCAGAAACAGAACACAAACAGGAGCAGAACATGAACCGAAAGTCACGCAAGAGAGCCGAGAACACCAAAACGGCACGCAAGGCAATGGAACCAGCTAAAGCAGCAGGCTGGGAAGCAGGCGCGAGCCAGGAGCGGACCTTCATCGGATTGCGACGCTTCAATGCGGTCATGGGCTGCCTGCACCTGCTGCAGGGCATCCTGATGATCGTGCTCAGCAACACCCGCACCTATCCCATCTACACCAACTACCTGCGCTTCGACCTGAGCGCCCGTACCCTGACCCCCAACCCACAACTGGCCTACGA
>DAOTYW010000039.1:0-4031 GCA_034434755.1 Anaerolineae bacterium
AGGTTAGAAAGTGGCGGGCAAGAGGGCGATCAGCTCATGGCGGCGCACTCCGGTGCGGAGATTGCGCCCGAACCTGCGGGAGGGTAGGCAGTTACGAACAGGGCTCCTTCCGGGCCACAGCAGCCCGGCGGCACGGCACCTGGGGCGCGGGACGGGACTACTACCGCGTGCGCACCGATACGGGCGAGGTCTTCGACATCTACTACGACCGCGCGCCCAAAGGCGCGGCGCAGGGCAAGGGGGCCTGGTTCCTCTTCCGGCAGATTCTCCAGGAACAGCGGTGAACGCCAGGGACCTCCTGCTGCCTGGCCGCTTCCGCGCCATCGCCGGACAGGCCCGCAGCGCCCGTTTGCCTCCCACGCCAATCTGTGGTAGAATCAACCCCGATTGAAATCCAGTTCACACGCTCTCCGACCGAGCGGGTCCGTGCCCGGCACGACAGCCATGCCAGGCTCCCCGCGCGGATGGACGGGAGCGGAGGATCAAAACGGGAGGAAAAGGAGGTTCCCCAATGGCTGCTGTTTCTATGCGCCTGCTCCTGGAGACAGGAGTCCACTTCGGCCATCGCACCCGGCGCTGGAATCCCAAGATGAAGCCCTACATCTTCACCGAGCGCAACGGGGTGCACATCATTGACCTGCAGAAAACGATGGTCGCTCTGGAAGAGGCCAACGAGGCGATCCGCGATTGCGTCGCCGAAGGCGGCACGGTCCTCTTCGTCGGCACCAAACGTCAGGCCCAGGAGACCATCGCTCAGGAGGCGCAGCGCTGTCAGATGCCCTACGTCAACCAGCGCTGGCTGGGCGGGATGCTGACCAATTGGCGCACGATCCGCCAGCGCATTGACTACATGCTCGCCCTGGAGGCGCGCCGCGACCGCGGCGAGTTCGACCTGTTGACCAAGCGGGAAGCGCTGGGACTGCAACACCAGATCGAAAAACTGAACGCCCGCCTGGGCGGCATCCGGGCCATGCAGAAAGTGCCCGACATGATGTACGTGGTGGACGTCCGCCGCGAAGATACCGCGATCCGCGAAGCCAACTCCCTGAGCATCCCCGTCATCGCCATCGTGGACACGAACTGCGATCCCGACCCGGTTGACTACCCGATCCCGGCCAACGACGACGCGATCCGCGCCATCCGCCTGCTCACCGGCCTGATCGCCGATATGGTCCTGGAAGGGCTCGCCCTGCGCAAGGCCTACGCGCCAGAAGCGGCTGAGGTAACCGCCGTCAGCGCCGAGGATGACAAATACCTCAGCCCGGCCACCCTGGCCCGCCTGCGCCAGCTCCGTTTCGAAGAAGAGCCGCCCGAAACCGCCGGCGAAGGATTCGCGGACACGGAGACCGAGGAAATCGAGGACGAAGAGTTCGAGGACGAAGATGACTTCGCCGAAGAAGACGAGGACAACGACGAGGAGTAAGTAGCGATCATGGAAATCACGGCTGCAATGGTGAAAGAACTGCGCGACGCCACCGGGGCGGGCGTCCTGGATTGTCGCAAGGCGCTGCTGGCCCACAATGGCGATATCGAGGCCGCCACGGCAGAACTGCGCGAGAAGGGGTTGATCCAGGTGGCAGAAAAGGGAGAACGCGCCACCCCTGAAGGCGTCGTGGAGACCTACGGCCACCCCGGCAACCGCGTCGGCGTGATGCTGGAACTGAACTGCGAGACCGATTTCGTCGCCCGCACGCCGGAGTTCCGCGCCGTGGCCCACGATCTGGCCCTGCACATCGCCTTCGCCGCCCCGCGCTACATCGCCCGCGAGGACGTCCCGGAGGCAGTGGTCGAGGCCGAACGGACCAGCTACCGCGCCCAGGCCCTCGCTGAGGGCAAGCCGGAACCGATCATCGAGCGTATCATCCAGGGCAAGCTGGACAAATTCTACCATTCCGTCTGCCTCCTCGAACAACCCTTCGTCAAAGACGAGGAGCGGACGGTCGGTGACGTGGTCAAGGAACTGATCGCCCGCCTCGGCGAGAACGTCGTGGTGCGGCGGTTCGTGCGCTATGAACTGGGGGAGGGGCTGTAGCCCCTCCTCACCTTCCACCCATGGCCGTAGCGAGTTACCGCCGGGTGCTGGTCAAGCTGGGCGGGGAGTCCCTGGCCGGCCCCTCTGGTTACGGCATCAGCCCGCGCCGTGCCGAGGAGGTCGCCGCTAAGATCGTCGCCATGCGCGACCACGAGGTGGAGGTGGCGATCGTCCTGGGCGCCGGCAACATCTGGCGCGGGCGGGACGGGCTGGAACACGGTATGGATCACGCCACCGCCGACCACATGGGCATGTTGGCGACGATCATGAACGCCCTCGCCCTGGGCGACGCGATCAACCGCCTGGGCGTCGAAACGCGGGTACAGACGGCCATTGAGATGCGCGCCATCGCCGAACCGTACATCCGCCTGCGCGCCATCCGTCATCTGGAGAAGGGACGGGTGGTGATCATCGGCGGCGGCACCGGCAACCCGTTCTTCACCACCGACACCGCCGCCGCCCTGCGGGCGATGGAGATCGACGCCGACCTGCTGATCAAGGCGACAAAAGTGGACGGTGTCTACTCGGAGGACCCGCGCCAGAATCCCGATGCCCAGCGCTTCGAGCGCCTGACCTACATGCAGTCGCTGAACTTGCGCCTCGGCGTGATGGACGCGACGGCGCTCTCGCTATGCATGGATAACGACCTGCCGATCATCGTGCTCGACCTGTGGCAGCCGGGCAGCCTGGAACGGGCCGTGCTGGGCGAACCGGTCGGCACGATGATCGCGCGCTGAGCCGCGCTGACCAGTTGCCCACACCGAAGGGTGGCGAGAGGCTATGATCAAAGACCTGGTACGCGAGACGGAAGAGCAGATGAAACGGTCGCTCCAGGCGCTGGAAGCCGACCTGCGCACGATTCGCACCGGGCGGGCCAGCCCGGCCCTGATCGAGCGGGTCATGGTCGAGTACTACGGCACACTCACCCCCCTCAACCAGCTCGCCGTGATCAGCGCCCCGGAACCGCAACTGCTCACCGTCCGCCCCTATGACGCTTCGTCCCTCCAAGCCATCGAACGGGCGATCCTCAAATCCGACGTCGGCCTGACCCCTGCCAACGACAGTAAGATCATCCGCCTGGTCGTCCCCAACCTGACCGAAGAGCGGCGGTTGGAGATGGTCCGCCTGGTCAACCGCCGCGTGGAAGAGGCCAAGGTCGCTCTGCGCAACATCCGCCGCGAGGCGCTGGACGATCTGCGCGAGTTCGAGAAAGAGAAGCTGATCTCCGAGGATGACTTCTACCGTGGCCGCGACGAGCTGCAAGGCCTGGTGGACCGATACGTCGCCAGGGCCGATGAACTGGGCGAGCGGAAGGCCAAAGAAGTCATGGAAGTCTGAATGCCGAGGTCCGATGGCTGCGGCAGAGGCAACTGAGGGGAAGACCTATCCACCGCTAGAGGTCATCCCGACCCACGTCGGCATCATCATGGACGGGAACGGCCGCTGGGCCCGCGCGCGCGGTCTGCCCCGCTTGGCCGGTCACCGCGCCGGCAGCGAGAACCTCCGCCGCGTCCTGCGGGCGACGGTCGAGTTCGGCGTGCGCATCCTGACCATCTACGCCTTTTCTACCGAGAACTGGGGCCGCCCGCGCGAGGAGATCGAGGGACTGTTGCAGATCCTCGAACACCTGATCGACCGCGAACTGCCCGAACTGCACCGCGAGGGGGTGCAACTGCGGCACATCGGCCGCCTGGAGGGCATCGGCGAGCCGCTCAAGCAACGGGTGCGCGAAGCGATCGCCCTGACCAAGGACAACCAGCGGCTGATCCTCAACGTGGCCTTCAACTACGGCGGACGGGCGGAGATCGTGGACGCCGTGCAGCGGATCGTCCGCGATGGCATCCCCGCCGAACAGGTCAACGAGGCGCTGCTGAACAGCTATCTCTACACCGCCGGCCTGCCCGATGTGGACCTGATCATCCGTACCAGCGGCGAGATGCGCGTCAGTAACTTCCTGATCTGGCAGGGGGCCTACGCCGAGTACTACGTGACGCCGTTG
>DAOTYW010000040.1:0-4739 GCA_034434755.1 Anaerolineae bacterium
GTAACTGCCTACCCCTACCCTCCCGCAGGTTAGAAAGTGGCGGGCAAGAGGGCGATCAGCTCATTGCGGCGCACTCCGGTGCGGAGATTGCGCCCAAACCTGCGGGAGGGTAGGCAGTTCAGGTAGAGGAAGATTCCGCCGCGAAGGTAACTGCTCACCCAGAGTGACCGTTCACGTCGGTCCGGAGTGCGGGCTTCAGCCCGCAGCGTACACGCTGTGCAGCTCAGGCTGTGGCCGGTCTCCGACCGAGCCACCCACTGGCGTCGGGCGCGGTCTGGAGACCGGCCCGAGCCGGGGGCTGAGTTGTTACCCGCGAAGAACGCAAAGGGCGCGGAGAAGGAGCCACCCGAGCAGGCACTACATGCAAGACGCAGAAGGGAGGGAACGATGGCCAACCTGAGTGTGGATTTCCTGGGCATGCGCTTCCCGAACCCGTTCATGCTGGCCTCCGCCCCGCCGGCGCGCAACGGGGAGATGATCCGGCGCGCCTTCGCCGCCGGCTGGGGCGGCGCGGTGACCAAGACGATCACCCTCGAACCGCCCACCGACCTGCAACCCCGCCTGCAGACGCTGCGCCACGCCCGGCGCAACGTCGGCATGGAGAACATCGAGCTGATCAGCCCCATGCGCCTGGAGGACTGGCAGCGGGAGATCGCCGCGACCAAGGCTGCCTTTCCCGGCCATCCACTGTGGGCCAGCATCATGGACGCGCCGGTGGAGCGGAACTGGCAGCGCCTGGCCGGGGCGGTGCAGGAGGCCGGCGCCGACGCGCTCGAACTCAACGTCTCCTGTCCCCACGGCATGCCGTCCCGGAAGATGGGCGCTTTCATCGGCCAGAGCCCTGAGCTGACCGGCGAGGTGGTCGGCTGGGTGAAGAAGGTCGCCCGCGTGCCGGTCATCGTCAAGCTGACCCCCAACGTCACCGACATCGCCGCCGTCGCCGAGGCGGCCCAGGAGCACGGCGCCGACGGCCTGGCGGCGATCAACACGGTCTCCGCCCTGATCGGCATTGACCTGGAGACGCTCGACCCGCTGCCGGCGGTGGGCGGCCGCTCGACCTACGGCGGCTACTCCGGCCCCGCCGTCAAACCCATCGCCCTGCGCTGCATCGCCCAGATCGCCCAGGCCACTGATCTGCCGATCTCCGGCCTGGGCGGGCTGAGCGCCTGGCAGGACGCGGTCGAGTTCCTCGCCGTCGGCGCGCGCACGCTCCAGGTGGCCACGGCGGTAATGTGGCGCGGCCAGGCGATCATCGAGGAACTGACGGGAGGGCTGAACGGATACCTGGACGGCAAGGGTTTCTCCAGCCTGGAACTGCTGATTGGCGCGGCGCTGCCCAAGATCGTCGCCTTCCCGGAGCTGTCGCTGACGCAGCGGGTGAAGGCGCAGGTGGACGAGACGTGCAACGGCTGTCTGCTCTGCGTCACCGCCTGCGCCGACGGCGGCTTCCAGGCGATCGGCGGGACGAAGGGCGAGATCGTGACCATTGACGCCGCCCGCTGCGACGGCTGCGGCCTCTGCCGCCTGGTCTGCCCGCTGGGCAGCATCGCTATGGTGCCGCGCTAGAAAGGAGATCGAGATGGACCTGGTGATCAAGAACGGCACGATCGTCACCGCCACCGAGAGCACCCGCGCCGACGTCGGCATTGAAGGGGAGACGATCGCCCTCATCGGGCGCGATCTGGCGGGCGACCGGGTCATTGACGCCAGCGGCATGCTGGTCATGCCCGGCGGCATTGATCCGCACACGCACATGGAACTGCCCTTCATGGGCACGGTCTCCGCCGACGACTTCCGCAGCGGCACCATCGCCGCCGCCTGTGGCGGAACGACCACGATCATTGACTTCGCCATCCAGGGCGCCGGGCAGACCCTGCGCCAGGCGGCCGACCGCTGGCGGCAGAAGGCCGACGGCAAGGTCTGCATTGACTACGGGCTGCACGTCGCCGTCGGGGCGATGGACGACGCGCGCATGGCCGAGATGGGCGACTTAGTCGCCCTCGGCGTGAGCAGCTTCAAGGTCTTCATGGCCTACAAGGGCAGCCTCATGGTGGACGACGAGGCGCTCTTCCGCTCGCTGCTGCGTGCCCGCGAGGTCGGCGCGCTGATCTGCGTCCACGCCGAGAACGGGGACATCCTCAACTATCTGATCCAGAAGCACGTCGCCGAGGGGCGCAAGGAGCCGATCTGGCACGCCCTCAGCCACCCGCCCGAAGCGGAGGCCGAGGCGACCCATCGGGCGGTGGTGATGGCCGGGATGACCCAGGCCCCGCTCTACGTCGTCCACATGACCTGCGCCGGCGCGTTGGAGGCGCTGAAGGCCGGGCGGGCGCGGGGTTTCCGCGTCTTCGGCGAGACCTGCCCGCAGTATCTGCTGTTCACCACCGAGCAGTACCGCGCTCCCGGCTTCGAGGGGGCCAAGTTCGTCATGTCGCCGCCGCTGCGCGAGGCGGCGGACAATGAGGCGCTGTGGAATGGGCTGGCCAACGGCGACCTGCAGACCGTCGGCACCGACCACTGTCCGTTCAACTTCGTCGGCCAGAAGGAGATGGGGCGGGACGATTTCTCCAAGATCCCCAACGGCATGCCCGGCGTGGAGACGCGCTTGCCGCTGCTCTATCACTTCGGCGTCAACGGCGGCCGCTTCTCGGTCAACCGCTTCGTCGAGCTGGTCGCCACCGGCCCCGCCCGGCTGTTCGGGCTGCTGCCGCGCAAGGGCACCATCGCCGTCGGCGCGGATGCCGACCTGGTGATCTGGGACCCGCAGCGGGAGCGGCGGCTGAGCCGGGAGAACCTGCACATGAACGTGGACCACAGCCCCTATGACCCCGTCACGGTCAAAGGCTATCCCGCCGTGGTCGTGCAGCGGGGGCGGGTGCTCGTCCGCGACGGCGCGTTCGTGGGGCCGGAGGGGGGCGGACGATTCCTTCCGCGCAGTCCCGTCCACCTGTGAAAAAGCGGGCGAAGCATCGGTTCTGCCGATGCTTCGCCCCGACAGGGTTGCCCCCAACGGGATTCGAACCCGTGTTGCAGGCTTGAAAGGCCTGTGTCCTAACCTGGCTAGACGATAGGGGCTGGCGAGTGGTATTGTACCATAAAGCTCTCCTCCGTCAAGACTCCCCGTCGGCCAGCAGCCCCAGCGCCTGCGCCTGCGCCGTGGTCAGAGCGCCCGCGCCCGGCACACCTGCGGCCGGTCGGCTGACCTCCCCGTCCGCGATTCCCCACTGGCTGCGCAACCCCTCCAGGGCGCGGCGCATGAACAGCCAGACCAGTCCGGCGCGCTGCGCGGAGGCGTGCTGGCTCACCACGGCCAGCAGAGCAGGCCCGCCAGCCGCCACCGCGGCGTAGAAGTGGTAGCGTTCTCCCTCGTAATCGTGCAGGCTGATCCCCACCCCGCCTTCCAGCCGCCGGCCCAGTTGGGCGGTGAGCGCCGTCATCGCCGCCACGGTGGAGATCACCGAGTTCAGGGGAAGCCCGTCGGTGTGGCCGCTCTGGGCCAGCACCTGCCCGTCACGGCTGACCAGCAGCACACAGCGCGCCCCGGTCCCCCGACGCAGGGTCGCCAGGGCTCGTCGTACCTGTTCGCCGTTCGGTAGCTGGGTTCCATTCATGACGCTGTTCCTCTTGAGAAGCACCTGGATTAGCTGAATCCGCTGACCGTCCCCTGTCATGGCCACCGTGTACCTCCCATGTGGTGTTAGGAGGCTGCCTGGCTGTGGTCAGTATGCCTCACCAGGCGGGGTTGAACCACGCCTAGCGTAGCACAGAATGGGTGGGTTGGGGATTGCGATGCGGTTACGGTTCGGTTACGGGGCCTGGCCGTCGCTCTCCGTGGGAGGGGTGGACGGGAACATATAGCCCACCCCGCGCACGTTGACGATGTAGCGCGGATGGGCGGGGTCGGGTTCCAGCTTGCGCCGCAGGCGACGGATGTGCACGCGGACGATGGCCCGCGCCCCCCAGTGGTCGGCCTCGTACCCCTGGACACGGCGCACCAATTGCTGGGGGCTGCAGACCTGGTCGGTGGCCTCCATCAGACAGGTCAGTAGCCTGAACTCGGTGGGCGTCAGGGTCACCGCTCGTCCGCCGACGCTCACCGTGTGCCGTTCCAGGTCTACCCAGACATCCTGGATCTCTAACATCCGCTCGGCGGGGGCCGCGACGGGCGGCGCGACGACCTGGCCCTGGTCGACGCCGGCCAGCTCGGAGAGGGTCTGTTCCAGTTGGGCGACCAGTTCCCGGCGATGTTGCTCTTTCTGTCGCTTGGTCAGCCCCCGGCGGACGCTGTCGAGGATCTGGGGGATGGGACATGGTTTGAGCAGGTAGTCATGGGCGCCGCGGCGGATCGCCTCCACCGCCGTCTCCAGCGTGCCGAAAGCGGTCAGCAGGATGATAACCGTGTCCGGCGTTCGGCGCTGCACGGCCTCGGTCAACTGCAGACCGTCCATGCCGGGCATCTTCAGGTCGGCCACCAGCAGGTCGAAGGGGGGCTGGCCGGCGACCATGGCCAGGGCCTCCTCGCCGCTGCCGGCTGCAGCGACGTCGTACCCCTCCAGGCGCAAGATCTCGGTCAGGGAGACGCGCGTCGCCGGCTCGTCGTCCACGATCAGGATGCGCGGTTTCTGCGTGGATTTCATCCTTCTACTCTCCTGGGTCGCGCGGCGGGCCGGCGGCCCGCCCTACGGCGCGATGTGTCGCGGCTTTACCCCACCGCGTCCGACCGGGCGGGATGGACGGGC
>DAOTYW010000041.1:0-7093 GCA_034434755.1 Anaerolineae bacterium
TCGATGCGCGAGATCGCGCCGAGGACCGGCAGGTTTGACGTCTTGAGCACGTCGTCGGGAGTCTTGACGGTGTCGTCCAGGTATTCCAACAGGAACGCCGTCCCCACGGCCAGCACCAGCCCCACCATGGCGGCCAGGAGGACATTGCGCAGCACCTGGGGGCCGACCTGCTCCGGCGTCGTCGCCGGTTCCACGACGCTCAGATAGTTGATATCCCCTTGTTCCAGGAGGGCCATCAGTTGGGCATAGTTGGCCTGCCAGCCATTGATCTGGGCGCGCAACGTGTTGACCTGGCCCTGCAGGTCCTGCATTTGCCGGGCGCTGGTCGCCGTGGCCAGCTCGTTTTCCAGGTCGCGCACCTGCGCCTGAGCGGCCTGGATGCGGGCCTGCAGATCGTCCAACTGTTCCTGAACGAAGGCCCGTTGTTGGCGCTCTTCCTCCGTCAGCGTGGTCGGGCTCTGGAGGATCAACTGGTTGGCGATCTCGTCGGCGATCGCCTGCGCCCGTTGGGGGTCGGTGTCTACGACATAGATCTCGATGAGCTGTGTCCCCTCGACCACCTTCACATTGACCAGGCCGGTCAGCGACTGCCAGGGGATGTTCAAGCCGAGCGCCTCGACCGTGGCGCGCATGATCGGCTCACGCCGCACCAGTTCGGCATAGGTCTGGGCTAACTGCTGGCCGGCCCAGAAGTCAATGTTCGTGGGGTTGGGGTCCTGGGTGACCTGGCCCACCATGATCGTCGTCTTGGTCTGATAGGTAGGCGGGGTGGAGCGGGTGGCCATGAACGTCGAGACGCCGGCCACGGCGGTCGCCAGCACAATCAGCCAGAGCCATCTCCAGACAATCGCGGCGTATTGACGCAGTTCCAAAGGGCCTCCATGCGGCGCACCGGCAGGAGCATACCGGTACGTCCAGAGGTATTATAACTCAATTTACTCGCTCTCACAAGACCCCCTCGCCTCGCCCACTGCCGTGCGTCCGCAGCACATAGTCCACCGCCGCCGCCAGATCCGGCAGTACCGGACAGCGGGAGCGGACATCCGGCGGCAGATCGGCCAGTTGTTCCCGCCCGCGCCCCGTCAGCACCAACACGGGCTGGCAACCGGCGTTGAGAGCCGCTTCCACATCGCTGCGGGCGTCGCCGATCATGAACGAGCGGGGGAGATCGAGCTCCAGTTGGGCAGCGGCGCGCCACAGCAGGCCGGGCAACGGCTTGCGGCAGTCGCAGCCCTCATCGGGACGGTGGGGGCAATAGTAGAGGCCGTCCACGCGTCCTCCCTGGAGCGCGATCTCGGCGACCATGCGGCGGTGGATCTCCTCGACCGCCGCTGCGGGGGTCAGCCCGCGGCCGACGACGGACTGGTTGCTGATCACAACGACAGCGAAGGGGCTCTGCGCCAGGCGACGCAGCGGGGCGAAGACCCCCGGCAAGAAGGCAAACTCGTCCCAGGACTTGACGTAGTCGTCCCGGTTCTCGCCGATCACCCCGTCACGGTCCAGGAACACGGCAGGACGCATCCACCACCACTTCCGCAGGTGACGACGGCGCTGTGGCCATCTGGCGCAGGGCAGTCGCGATGAGGTGGGCCAACAGGACATGCACGTCCTCTACCTGCTCTATGCAGCCGTTCTCCACATGGATGCAGAGGTCCACCATTTCCCGCAGGTAGCCGCCGTCGAAGCCAACGAGGCCGATCGTCATCGCGCCGCGCTCGTGGGCCAGGCGGACGGCGTTGAGAACGTTGGGGGAGTTGCCACTGCCCGAGATCGCGATGACCACGTCGCCGGGCTGCAGCAGGCAGGCCAATTGACGGGAGAAGACCTGCTCGTAGCCGTAATCATTGGCCATGGCGGAGAAGACGGCCATGCTGTCGGTGAGGGCGCGGGCGCGGAGAGGGGGGGCAGCGCCCTCGACACCCCGCCCCAGGTCGCTGGCGAAGTGGGAGGCCGTCGCCGCGCTGCCGCCGTTGCCGATGAGGAAGACCTGCCGGCCATTCAGACGGGCGCTTTGCAGCACGGCGATCGCCTGGCGGATCTGCAGCCAGGGCAGGCGGGCCAGGGTGTTCTGAACCTCGTTTACGTAGGATTGGACGAAGTCCATGCAGCCTCCTGAGCGTCGAAAGCGGCGAGCGAACGCCGCGTGCCGAAGAGAGCGGTGGAAATCGAATGGAGCAAGATCTGACAGTCAAGCCAGATGGTCCAGTTGCGCACATAGTACAGGTCAATCCGCCGCTCCTCCTGGGAGGACTCCTGGGCCATGCCGAAGACAACCCAGGGGCCAGTCATGCCGGGGCGGACGGTGAGCAGGCTAGGCAACTCATCCCAGCGCGCCTCACCGCTCCCGTCCGCCCGTATCGGGCGTGGGCCGACCACGCTCATCTGTCCCATCAGGACATGGACAACCTGCGGCAAGCGATACAACCCGCTGCGCCAGAGGGAACGATCCAGACGGTGAGCAAACCCGCGCGCTTCCTTTCCCTGAACAGGCACAGTCCGGTCCAGACGAAAGGACAGGACATCGAACGGGCGACCGCCCCGTCCCAAGATCCGCTGGCGTTGGAACACCGGGCCGCCGGCTGCCTTCTTGAGCGCCATCAGCATCAGCAGGGTCGGCAGCCATACCACAGCCCCAACGATGACCACGACGTAGTTGAAGAGCGCCTTCAGCAGTGCCTCCCACCCGGTGAGGCGCGCCTTCTCCGGCGTCAGCAGGGGGACGAACGATTTGTGATCCACGCGCACGCCGGTCGTCAGCAGCTCGTAGAAGCCGGGGGAGATGCGCACTTGCGCCCCATTGAAATGCTGGTCGCTCGACAGCAATACCGCCTGGAAGCTCTCCCAGGCCATGGCCTGTGGAACGGCGATGATCTCCGCCAGATGCTGCTGTCGGGCCAGTGATGGCAGCGCACAGGGTGCGCCCAACACGACCAGGCCACCTAACACCGGCGTGCCGACGGGCAGGAAATCGTCCACGAAGCCTACGATCTCGATTCCCGAAGCGGACGGAGGGGACAACTGACGAGCGATCGCCTTGGCCTGCTCGTTGGCCCCGACGATGACCGCGCGGCGGATCAACCGCCCGTGACGCCAGAGATAGAAGACCAGCCGACGGAACAGAAAGCGCGTCCCACCTACAGTCAGGATGGACAGCCCCCAGGCCAGCGCCAGCCACCCTCGTGAGAGGTCCACCCCGCGCTCGAAATACGACAGCAGCACGATGGCGACGACGCCGAACGTGCAACTCGTCATCACGCCGGTGTACTCCCCCAATCCCCCGAACAGGCTGTCTATCCGATAGAGCCGGTGCGCGGCGAGGATGACCACCCAGGAAGGGACGGCCAACAGGATCAGACGGAGGTAGACCGACAGGTTATACGGGGAGGTATAGGGCAGGAGTCCGCTGGTCAGTCGCAGGTAGACAGCCAGCAGCAGCGCTACGGCGACCGCCAGCGCGTCCAGCAGCACCAACGCCACGACCAGGAGCCGCTGGGTGCTTCCGTTTGGGGCCCTCCCCTGCGGTTCTCGAACAGTGTCAACCGACCGATCACCCGATGGTGCAGACATAGGCATCAGTCTCCAGGCGGGGCAAGGCGTTCATCAGGACACGCGCACCGCTCATGTCGAAGCGGAAGTCGAGCCGCCGGTATCCTTCTACCTCCAGGACGCGCGTGACCCGTTCGCGCTGCCCGTGTGCACAGTAGAGCATCAGGAAGCCGCCGCCCCCGGCGCCGGCGATCTTGCCGCCGAGCGCGCCGTTGGCCCGCGCCAGTTCGTAACATCTGTCAATCTGCGGCGTGGTGATCCCCGGCGCCAACCGTTTTTTGTTCTGCCAGTTGCGGTCCAGCAGTTCGCCGAACCGCTCCAGCTCGCCGCGCTCGAAGCAGGCCCGCACTTCCAGGGCCGTCTGCTTGATCGCGTGCAGGGACTCGATCACTTCGGGCTTCTCCTGCTCGCTGGCGCGCTTCTGTTCGCCGAGAATGTCGGAGGAAACACGCGCCGAACCGAGGAAGAAGAGCAGCAGGTTCTGTTCCAGATGACGCCGCGTCTCCGGCGAGATCGCCAGCGGTTCAACTAACACGCCCGCTTCCGTGAAGGTGATCGCGTTGAGCCCGCCGAAGGCGGCGGCGTACTGATCCTGCTTGCCGATGGGCTGCCTCAGCCGCTCGATCTCGATGGTACAGGCCAGTTCGGCTACCTCGGCCGGCGACATGCGCCGGCCCAGCGCTCCGGCCAGCGCCTTGATGATCGCCACCGCCACCGTGCTGGATGACCCCAGGCCCGTCCCCGGCGGGACTTCCGAAGCCAGGAAGAGGGACACGCCAGAGCGAATGCCGAAGTGTTCCAGGATCGCCTGCGGCAAGGCCAGTGTCGTGTCCCACAACGGTTCGTCGCCCGGCGAGTGACGGTAAAAGGTGCGATAGTCGGAAGAAACGACCTGGACAGAACCGTCGGGGTTGACGCTGACGAAGGCGTAGAAGTAGCGGTTGATCGCCGCGCTGACGACGAAGCCGCCGTACTTGCGATAGTAAGCCGCCAGGTCGGTGCCGCCTCCGGCAAAGCTGATCCGCACCGGTGCGCGAGCGATGAGCATCTACGATGACCTCCTGATCCACTGGCCGAGCGCCCTCCGTGCCAGCCAGAGCATGCGCAGCGGGTGGAGGGCTATGTACAGCGCCAGCCGTCCCGGCCGCCCGGCGGCATAGCGGGCGGCGATCCACTGTCGGCCTGGGAAGGCCACCCGCAGTAACCCCATCCACCGATCCGACTCCCGATCCACGAGCAGGAAGTGCAGCAGCCGCTCGCTCTGCGGGCCAAACGCCGTCTCACCCCGAACCACGCGCTCCGGTTGAATCCGTCGTCCGACCAGCCAGCGCAAGGTCGCCGACGGGGCAAGCTGCTGGAGCGTCTCCGCCGGTACGGGCGTGTCCAGCAGCGCCACGCTCGACCGCAGGGCAAAGTACACGACGTTGCGCAGGCGGGCATCGCGCGCCCGGCTCACCACCGCCGCCCAGTCCAAAGTCGGCCCGTGGCGGACCAGCCGATCGAGGTCAACGAACGCGCGCACCAGCCCGTAACGATGATGCACCGCCAGATGGAAACAGAGGTAGAGCATCGTGTCTTCCGCCGAGAATTGCCAGGCGGTGATGCCATCCAGCGGCAACGGACGCACCCGTTCCCACAGCGCCTCTCCCTCCAGGCGCGTGGTGACGCGGAACCATTCGCGGTTGACCAGGAACCAGTGCAGTTCCACGGGACAGTGGGGGTGATCGGGATGCAGGTAGAGCCGTTCGCCCTCGAACTGGCGAACGAACGACTCGCCGTGCCCGGCGGGGTCGGCCTCCGCGTCGGGCGAGTAGCCCAGGCCAGACAGCAGGTCGTGGGCGCGGTCAACGTCTTCCGGACGCACCAACA
This sequence comes from Anaerolineae bacterium, assembly GCA_034434755.1. Taxonomy (GTDB): domain Bacteria; phylum Chloroflexota; class Anaerolineae; order B4-G1; family DUEL01; genus DAOTYW01. The sequence goes on from DAOTYW010000041.1 coordinate 5,416, forward strand.
GGTCCAGGTCGCTCATCACGCGGCAGCCGGGGTCGGGATAGACCGTCTCTGCCAAGACCAGCCCTTTGAGGACGACCAGCGGGACGCCCGCGTCGGCGAAGGCGCGGGCGATGTCGGTCAACGCCCGACGGCAGCGCACACTCCGGCCCAGGGTGGCCCGATAGGCGTTCGCCAGGCGGGCCTGCAGCGGGGCGGGCAGGGCGCAGCCGGCGTCCTGCAGCACGCGGTACAGAAGAGCGCTCAGTTTGAGGTTCTCAGCCAGGGCAACCAGACGCTCCCCGTCCGTCGCGTCGTCCGGGCAGGGTGCGCCGCGCCCGCTCACGAAGGCCGCCAGTCGCTCCCAGGACTCGCCTGGGGCTGAAACGCCCTGGTCGTCCCGGTCAGGGAAGACCTGCTGGAGGGTCCACCCGCCGGCCAGCAGCAGCCACAACAGGGGGGACGAGCGCGCTGTCCACAACGGCGCGTCGAAGAGGCCGTGCACGGCCACCACGACCAGCGCAGCGAATGTGCCCGCGCTCAGGCCCCAGGCGAACGAGCGCCGTTCTGCGCGGCGCAACGCCCGCAGGGCCGCCAGCGCGCTGGCGACAAAGAGCAGCGCAAAGGCCAGCATCCCCGCCACGCCCAGGTCGACGCCCACCTGCAAGAGCAGATTATGCGCGTGGGGAATGCGCGCCTCCGGCCCGGCCAGAAACGAGGGATAGAAAGCGTCCAGGATGACGGGGAAGGTGCCCAGGCCGATGCCGGTAAAGGGCATGTCACGCAGCATGGCAAGCGCCCGGCTCCACACCTCCAGACGAGACGTGCCACTGCCGGTTGTGTCCAGACGCAGAAAGACCTCTCCCAACCGCCCGCCCCAGCAGACAAAGGCGACAGCCGCCGCGACCGCCGCCAAGCCAAAGGCGCCCCATCCGGCGCGGCGGTCGAGCAGAAAGAGAAGCACCAGCAGACCCGCAACCAGGGCCAGCCAGCCGCCCCGCGACTGGGTGAGAAGAATGACCCCCAGCAACAACAAAACCAAGAGAAACAGCCCAAGGCGGGGCACGATCTGCTGAAAGAGGCGGCGTCCCTCACGGCGGACAAGGAGCAGGGCAACAGCAAAAGGGACAAAGGGGGCCAGCGTGCCGGCAACGACGTTGGGGTGGAAACTTCCGCCAGGGAAGCGCGATTGGTCCGTGATGACCGCCGGCAAGGTCCGGTACAGGGGAAGCGCGAACAGCTTGGCGCGCGCCCAGTCTGTGCCGACTACGCCGACCAGACAAAGGGCAACGACCACGGCAAGCAGGCCGGTGACAAACCACCGCGCCTGCCGCTCCCCTCGCACCGTGCCCGACAGAGCGTAAAAGAGGGCCACGCCGTAGACGATCTGGTAAAGACGGGGCCAGCTCAGGGAGAGATCCACCGACGCCCACAGGCTCAGCGGCAGCATCGCCAGCAGCACCAGCAGGCAACCGTTCACCAGCGGCTGGCGCGGCACAAGCCGTCCCCTGGCCGCCCAACGGACAAGCCACAGGCCAACGACAAGGAGCAGCGCCAGAGGGGTGTAGCGGATGGGAAAGACAAACAACGGCCCCAGCGCGGCAACAAAGAGCAATTCGCGGTCAGCGACCCAGCACAAAGCCCGCTTCAGCAACGGACGCTCCTCACCGTCCCCATCTGCTCCATCGTCCGATCCGCCTCG
>DAOTYW010000042.1:0-2654 GCA_034434755.1 Anaerolineae bacterium
AGCGAGCGATGGAGATCGGCACCGTCCGTCAGGTGAACATCGAGTCGGAGATGCAGGTGGCTTACCTGGACTACGCGATGAGCGTCATCGTCGCCCGCGCGCTGCCCGACGCCCGCGATGGCCTCAAGCCCGTCCAGCGGCGCATCCTCTACGCGATGGACGAGCTGGGCCTGCGTCCCGACCAGCCGTACAAGAAGTCGGCCCGCATCGTCGGCGAGGTGCTCGGTAAGTACCATCCGCACGGCGACGCGGCGGTCTACGAGGCCATGGCCCGCATGGCCCAGGACTTCAGCCTGCGTTACCCGCTGGTGGACGGGCAGGGGAACTTCGGCTCGGTGGACGGGGACAGCCCGGCGGCGATGCGCTACACCGAGGCCCGCCTGGCCGCCATCGCCGTGGAGATGCTGGCCGATATCGGCAAGGAGACGGTGGACTTCGTCCCCAACTTCGACGACACGCTGCAGGAGCCGGGGGTCCTGCCGGCAGCCATGCCCAACCTGCTGGTCAACGGGGCGACGGGGATCGCCGTGGGCATGGCCACCTCCATCCCCCCGCATAACCTGGGCGAGGTCTGCGACGCGCTGGTCTACCTGCTGGAGCACTGGAAGAACCTGGACGACATCGGCGTGGACGAACTGATGCGCTTCATCCAGGGGCCGGACTTTCCCACCGGCGGCCTGATCTATCGTGGGAGTGCGGAGGGGGAGGACGCACTCGCCTCCGCCTACGGTTCCGGCCGTGGACGGGTCACCGTCCGCGCCCGCGTCCACGCTGAGGAGCTGAGCCGCTCCCGCCACCGCCTGGTCGTCACCGAGCTGCCCTACCAGGTCAACAAGAGCAGCCTGGTCGAGCGGATCGCCGAGCTGGTGCGCGAGGGGCGGATCGAGGGCATCACCGACCTGCGCGACGAATCGGACCGGCGCGGGCTGCGGCTGACTATCGAGATGAGCCGGACGGTCGAGCCGGAGACGGTACTGAAGCAATTGTTCCGCCACACGCCGTTGGAGACCACCTTCAGCATCATCCTGCTGGCCCTGGTGGACGGCGAACCGCGCTTGCTGACGCTCAAGAAGGCGCTGCTGGTCTACCTGGAACACCGCCAGGAGATCGTCATCCGCCGCAGTCGCTACGACCTGGAGCGGGCCAGGGAGCGGGCACACATCCTGGAGGGACTGCTGGTGGCGCTGAACAACCTGGACGAGGTGATCGGGATCATCCGCCGTTCGCGCACCACCGACACCGCCCGCGCCAATCTGCGCCAGCGTTTCAAGCTGACCGAGGTACAGGCCAACGCGATCCTGGACATGCCGCTCAAACGGCTGGCGGCGCTGGAGCGGCATAAGATCGAAGAGGAGTACAAGGAAAAGCAGAAGCTGATCCGCCACCTGACCGGCCTGTTGAAGAGCCCGGCCAAGATCCGCGAGGCGGTGCGCGACGAGCTGCTGGCGGTCAAGGCCCGCTACGCCGATCCGCGCCGCACCGAGATCGTCCGCGCCGGGGCCACGGTGCTGACCGCCGCCGACCTGGTGCCGGACGTGCCGGTGTGGGTAGCGCTGACCCGCGAGGGCCGCGCGGCGCGCATGCCCGCCGGGGACAATACCCCCCGCGTCCCCTCGCAGGTCAACGAGCCGCCGCTGGCGCTGCTGCGCGCCTCCACCCGCGACGCCCTCTATGTCTTCACCGCCGACGGCCAGGCAGCAGCTTACCCGATCCACCAACTGCCGGAGGGCGTGGCCTGGGAGGGCGCCGGCGCGCTGCTGGCCGACGTCACCCCGCTGACCCGCCAGCAAAAGGTCGTGGCTGCGCTGGCTCTCTCCCCCGCCCGGAGCGGCTACCTGTTCCTGGCGACCCGCGGCGGGATGGTCAAGCGGATCGTTCTGGAAGAGCTGCCGGGGATCAGCGCGCAACCGTGCCGCGTGATGAGCGTGACGGAGGGGGACGAGCTGGGTTGGGTGGCCATCACCGTGGGGAACAGCGAAGTGCTGCTGGTCACCCGCAACGGGCAGGCGATCCGGTTCAAGGAGGAGGAGGTGCGCCCAACGGGATTGCCGGCCGGCGGCGTCGGCGGGATCAAGCTGGGCGGCGCGGACGACCGGGCGGCAGGCCTGGCCGTGGCCCGTCCCCGCTCCGACCTGCTGGTGGTGGCCGAGGACGGGCGAGCCAAACGGACGCCCCTGAGCGAGTACCCGACCCAGGGCCGCTATGGGCAGGGGGTAGTCGCCGCTCGCTTCGCCGCTGCCGGGGTGGGGCTGGCCGGGGCCGCTGTCGTCCAGGCCGACGACCCGCTGGTGCTGGTAACCGCCAGGGGCGGGAGCAAGACCATCCGCGCCCGCTCCGCCCCGCGCATGGGCCGCCCGGCACAGGGCGAGCCGGTCATCGCTGTCCGCAAAGGCGACCGCGTCATCGCCCTCCTCGCGCCGGACACGGGGTCGGCGGAGGTTGGCAATTAGAGTTGGACTCCAGATCAGGAGGGTCACTACCTACCCTTTGCCAGGCCTGACGCTGGCGCGGCCGGTGTGTTGGCCCCTCACCCCGCCCCCTACCCCCGCCCCTCTCCCACCGGAGGGTGCTTAAAAAAGCCAGTGAAACAGAGGGGAGGGCTTGGAGGACACCTTGTGATGCCGACGCGTGACCGCTATCCACCGGCTCCAGGC
>DAOTYW010000043.1:0-1562 GCA_034434755.1 Anaerolineae bacterium
AGCCTGGCCGACGACCTGGCCCTGGCCCTCTCGGCCAAGACCATCCGCATCGAGGCGCCGGTGCCGCGCAAGGGGCTGATGGGCATCGAGGTGCCTAACCAGGAGGTCGCTCTGGTCGCCCTGCGGGAAGTCATCGAGAGCGAGGCCTGGGAAGCTAACCCGCCGCCGCTGCGGCTGGCGCTGGGACAGGATGTCTCCGGCGCGCCGTTCGTGACCGATCTGCGGGCCATGCCTCACCTGCTCATCGCCGGCACCACCGGCTCCGGTAAATCGGTCTGCATCAATGCCATCCTGGCCGCCCTGCTGCTCCAGAACACGCCGGACGACCTGCGGCTGCTGATGGTGGACCCCAAGCGGGTCGAGTTGACCTTCTACGACGGCATCCCGCACCTGCTGGCTCCGGTGGTGGTGGACATGGAACGGGTAGTCGGGGCGTTGCAGTGGGTGTTGCGGGAGATGGACGGACGCTATCGGAAGTTCGCCTCGTTCGGGGCGCGGGACATCGTCAACTACAACGAGATGATCGCCGCCCAGCCCGCCGAGGTGAAAAAGATGCCCTACATCGTCGTCGTCATTGACGAACTGGCCGATCTGATGATGCTGGCGGCCCAGGAGACAGAACGGGTCATCTGTCGGCTGGCCCAGATGGCCCGCGCGACAGGCATCCACCTGATCATCGCCACCCAGCGCCCCAGCGTGGACGTGGTCACCGGGCTGATCAAGGCGAACTTTCCCGCTCGCATCGCCTTCGCCGTTGCCTCATCGGTGGACTCGCGGGTGATCCTCGATAGCCCTGGCGCGGAGCGGTTGCTGGGGCGCGGGGATATGCTCTTCGTCGCCCCCGACGCGGCCCAGCCGGTGCGCTTGCAAGGGGCCTTCGTCTCCGACGCCGAACTCCACCGGCTGGTGGATTACTGGCGGGCCGGACGGGCAGCCGAACCAACCCGCGTCGAGAGCCCTGTCGCTCCGACGCCCGCCCCGCCTGTCCAACTGCCGCTGCAGGAAGGGCTGGCTCCGCCGCAGGCCGTCTTCGAGGATGACCTGCTGCCTGACGCGCTGGAGATCCTCCTGGCCGAGAACCGCGCCTCGATCTCCCTGCTGCAGCGACGGCTGCGCATCGGCTACACGCGCTCGGCGCGGATCATGGACCTGCTGGACGAGAAGGGGGTCGTGGGGCCACTGCTGGCCGGCGGGCAGACCCGTGAAGTGAACCGCGAGCGGGCTGAGGCGCTGCTCCGCCAGGCGGGGGGGACGCGCCCTCAAGACATCGGCCCGTAATCGCCTGCCTTTTGCCAGACCTGATTGGCGTGGCCGGTGTGCTGGCCCACTGCTTTCAGGGAAGTTGCAGGTCGGCTCGATTGGGGTATAATGGTGACGGTATGTAACTGCCTACCCTTTACCAGGCCTGGTGCTGGCAGGGCCGGTGCGCCGGCTCCTCACCCCACCCCCTGGCCCCCGCCCCTCTCCGCCGGAGGGTGCTTAAAAAAGCCAGTGAAACAGAGGGGAGGGCTTGGAGGACACCTTGTGATGCCGACGCGTGACCGCTATCCACCGGCTCCAGG
>DAOTYW010000044.1:0-3947 GCA_034434755.1 Anaerolineae bacterium
GCCGCCGGTGCGGTGGACCAGCGGGATGGCGCCGTAGCGCATGGCGATCATCTGGCCCAACCCGCACGGCTCGAAGCGGGAGGGCATGAGGAAAATATCGCAGCCGGCGTAGATGCGGCGGGCCAGCGGGTCGTCGTAGCGCAGGAAGACGCGCAGCTTGTCCGGGAAGCGAGCCTGGAGCTGTTCCAGGGCCTGATGGTACTCCGGCTGGCCGGCGCCCAGGACGATGCACTGCACATCGCCGGTCAGCGCCTGCTCCAGCAGCGGGCCCAGGAGGTCAGCACCCTTGACATAATCTAGCCGCGAGACCACCCCCAGCAACGGCACATCGGGGCGGACGGGCAGGCGGGCCTCGCGCTGCAGCGCGTCCTTGTTCACCGCTCGCATCTTCAAGCTGGGCAGGTCGAAGCGCTGCGGGATGTGCGCATCGCCGGCCGGGTTCCACAGATCGGTGTCAATGCCGTTGAGCACGCCGGACAACCGCTCGCGCCGTTGGCGCAGCAGCGGGTCCAGCCCCGCTCCCGCCTCCGGCCCCAGGATGTCCTCCGCGTACTGCTGGCTGACCGTGTTGATCAGATCGGCATTGGCGATCCCCTGGGCCATCCAGTTGACCTGGCCCGGTGGTTCCACCTCCAGGTGCCTGACGTACTCCATCCCGGCGAAGGTGAGGATCAACCGTCCACAGACGCCCTGGTAGGCCAGGTTATGGATCGTGAACAGCGAGGCGACCTGGCGGTACTCGCGGCGGTAGCGGCCCTCGTAGGCCAGCCAGGTGGGGATCGGCGCGGTGTGCCAGTCGTTGGCGTGGATGACATCGGGCGTCCAGTCCAGCAGCGGCAGGGCGGCGATGACGGCACGGCTGAAGAAGGCGAAGCGCTGGGGGTCGTCGTCGAAGCCGTAGACCCGTTCACGGGGAGAGAAGAACTTCTCGTCCCATACCAGGTAAGCCGATAGTCCATCGTCGGTGGTCGTGTGCACCAGGTGGGCCAGTTCCGTTCCCGGACCGACGGGCACCGGGAAGGGCTTGCCGATCTTCTCGAAGCGGAACTGGTCGGAGCGGAGCGAGCCGTAGCGGGGCATGATCAGGCGGACGTCGTGGCCGAGGGCGCGCAGTGCGCGGGGCAGTGCACCGGCCACGTCGGCCAGCCCGCCCACCTTGGCGAAGGGCACCGCCTCGGCAGCGGCGAACAGGACCTTCAAGCTCTTGGCGCTCATGTCGCTCCTCCGTGGCCGGGCGCGGCTCACCCTCTGGCCGGAGGGGAGGCACTCGCCGGGCCGATCTGGCGCATCCATTGCACCACCGCATGCGCTCCCGCCCGATCTCCGGTCGGCAGGGACGGGTGGGGAGCCAGTCCCGCCGGCATGCGAGTGGGGGTAGGGGTGGGGGTCAACGTCCCGCGCCCTGCCCGTGGCGGCGTAAACGTGGTCGCCAGACCGATCAGCATGCTGGACACCACCAGCAGGCTGACGATCCAGAATATTCGCTGTGCGTTGCCGGCTCTCTGGCGAGACATGGTTGGGCGTGTTACGTGTTGCGTGTCGCGCTACGACGTCGGCACGTACTCCTGCCAATCCGGGCTGCGTTCGACGAGCTGCATCTGCTGGTCCAGCCACTGCTGGAAGGCGCGGTCCCGCTCGTAGCTGAGCATCAGATCGTCCAGCTCCTGCTCCTGGTGTGCCTGCACCTGCAGCACGTAGTAGCGGCCGTCGCTGCCGGTCATCGGGCGGGTGACCACCTGGCCCACCGGCGTCTCGAAGAGCGCCTGAGCGAGCGCCACCCCGTACTGCTCCTCCAGGTAGGCGCGGGTGCGCCAGTCCACCTCGGAGACCGTGGCGGTATAGACCCCGCCGGCTTCCACCTCAGCCGCCAGGTCGTCCCATGACTCGCCGGCGTTCAAGCGCTGCGAGACCTCGTCGGCCTGTTCCTGGGCGTCGAAGGCCATGTAGCGGAACTGCACCTGATCCATTGTAGCGGGGACGGATTCGCCGATGGCCTGGCGGACCTCGTCGTAGAGCAGGGAGGCCTCGACCATCGCCCGCAGGTCGTCCTCGCTCATACCGAGGGGTTTGAGGACATTATTGACGTAGTCGCGGTACTGTTGTTGGAAATCCTCGTAGGTCATGCCGGCGGGTTCGGTCGGGGTCAGCGGCGCGGTAGCGGTGATCGGCCCGGCCAGCGGCGGCGCGGCGGGCGTGGGCGTCTCGCGGCTGTAGCCGAAATTCTCCTCGATGGCCCGGTCAATCTCCTCGGTGGGGATGGTAATGCCCCGCCGCGTCGCTTCCTGGCGGATGATCTCCTCCTGGATCATGGAGTCCAACACCTCTGAACCGAGGGCCACGGCCCCGTCGGCGGTCAATTGCGCCTCCAACTGGCGGATGTACTGGGTGACCTGGGCCAGGAAGGCGGCGGATGACGGATCGGTGGGATCGAGCGTCCCCTGGAACTCGCGGTACGAGGTCAGGTCCTGTTGGAGCATGAAGCGGCGGTAGCGGACGCGGGCCTGGAAGTCATCGCTGCGGATGGGCACGCCATTGACCGTGGCCACCGGATGTCGCGCGGCGATGACGACCTCCGAGACATAGCCATAGATGAGCAAGCCGATCACGATCACGCCGATGGCGATCGCCCCGCCGACGATCCAGCGCGTCATGCGCGCTTCTCGCTGGGCGCGGCTGTATTGCTTGCGGGTCAGCGGGCGTGCGGGCTGCACGTTCTTCTTCTTCGTCATTCTCTCCTCCGGCCCGTGGATGCGGACGCCGGGCGTGGGAAAGGCCCGGCGGGGATGTGCAGGACGCTAACCGCCGTAGGTATGGCTGGCGGCGAAGGGCAGCAGGGCCAGGAAGCGCGCCCGCTTGACCGCCCGCGCCAGCTGACGCTGGTGGCGGGCGCACGTGCCGGTCTGCCGGCGCGGGCGGATCTTGCCGCGCTCGTTCAGGAAGCGGCGTAGCCCCTCAGCGTCCTTGTAATCCACGCCGGTCATACCCTCGGCGCAGAAGTGGCACTGCCGTGCCTTGCGCCGCCACTGCTGTTGCTGCTGTTGCGGGCGGGGACGGCCGCCGGCGGCGGGCCGCCCGCCGGGCCGGCCTGTCCGTGGCCGCGGCCCCTGCCATTCCCGTTCCATACCGTTATCTACCACCGTTCACCTCCCGCCGGATGCCCCTAGAAGGGGAAGTCCTCCGGCTCCATTTCTTCTTCGGTCTGCCGCAGCGACTCCTCTGCCGACGGTGCGCGCCCGCCGAGCAGGATCATCTCCTGGGCCACCAGCTCGGTGCGGAAGTGCTTCTTCCCCTCCGCATCCTCCCAACTGCGGGTCTGCAGCCGCCCCTCGACGTAGACCTGCTGGCCCTTGCGCAGCCGCTGTTTGCAGATCTCCGCCAGGTTGCCCCAGGTGACCACGTTGAACCATTCCGTCTCTTCCCGTCGTTCGCCTTCGTTGCTGGTCCAACCACGGGTCGTGGCGACGCTGAAAGAAGTGACCGGTCGGCCAGCGGGCGTGTAGCGCATCTCCGGATCGCGCCCCAGATGGCCGATGATCATCACTTTATTCAGCCCTCTGCTCATCTTTGCCCTTCCTTAACGCCGCTCAGTCCTCGCCCACCCGCACCAGCAGATGGCGGATGACCCGCTCGTCGAGTTTCAGCCCACGCTCGATCTCGGCCAGTCCCCGTGGCGCGATAGCGGTCGCCAGAAACACATACTGGCCTTCCCGTTCCTTCCTAATGGGATAGGCCAGTCGCCGCAGCCCCCAGGGTTCCGTCTTGTGGACGGCGCCGCCGGTGGACTCGATCAGGTTTTTGACCTGCTCGATGGCCGCCGCCAGCTCTTCCTGATTGAGCTGGGGGCGGAAGATCACGATCAGCTCATAATCGCGCATGAGACGGTTAACCTCCTTTCCATGGGATTGCCCCCGGTCTGGCCGGGGGCGGAAAGCCCGTCCAGGGCGCGC
>DAOTYW010000045.1:0-10123 GCA_034434755.1 Anaerolineae bacterium
ATTGATGAACATGAGGCGGTCCGCCAGGCGCTGACGGATCGCCTGTGCTCCTCCGGCGACGTCGAAGTCGTCGGCTGCACCGGCGGCTGGCAGGAGGGCGTCCACCTGGCCGTGGAGGCCGCGCCCGACGTCGTCCTGCTGGAGACCAAGCGCTCCGACGGCCAGGGCCTGGCTGCCCTGCGTCGGCTGCGGGCGGAATGCCCCAAGACCCCGATCATCGTACTGACCTCCTACCCCCAGCCCGACGAGCGACAGGAAGTGCTGCGCAGCGGCGCGGCTGGCTATCTGCTCAAGGACATCGGTTCGGCGTACCTGGTGCAGCAACTGCGCGCCCTCACCCGTCGCCACACCGCCCACTGAGCGGGCAGCCCGAGCAGCAGCGACCTGGCTGCTCCGAAAATCGCTCAACGCGGAGACGCAGAGAGACTCTGCGCCTCTGTGTTTTGCGTCACACGCACGGACAACATGTGAGAAACCCCTACTGTTGCGCTTGCGTCCAAAAAGGTGTACAATGTACCCAAGGATTTGCTAGATGGAACGATTGGCCATCGCCACCAGCCAGCTTGACATCAGCCAGCACGTCGCGTTTGCCCGTGAGCACAATGTCGGCGTCGAGATCCAGGTCTATGGCTATGACACAACCCTGCTGGATGGAGACTGGCGCACCGTCCTGACCCAACACAAGAAGTCCCTGCGCGGGTTCCCCGGCGAGATCGCGCTCCACGGCGCGTTCTATGATATGAACAGCGCCAGCTACGATCAGCGCATCGCCTCCCTGACCCGCGAACGGTACACGCTCAACCTCCACATCGCCGCCGAACTGGGCGCGCGCAACGTGGTCTTCCACGTCAATTACCTGCATGTGATCCGCAACCCCGGTTACCTGCGGGACTGGACCCGCCGGCAGGTGGAATTCTGGAACAGCCTGGTCGGGGAAGCGCAGCGGGCCGGCCTGGTGATCGCCCTGGAGAACATGTGGGAACCGAAGCCGGGGATCATCGCCCGCGTGCTGGAGGAGGTGGACTCGCCGCACCTGGGGGCCTGCCTGGACGTCGGCCACGCCCATCTGTACTCCGACTCCCTGCCCTTTACCGCCTGGCTGGAGCGGCTGCAGGATCGCCTGGTCCACTGTCACATCAACAACAACCGCGGCCTCTACGACGAGCACCTGCCGCTGGACATCGAGGACGGCGTGGTCAACTACCGTGTCGTGCTCCCCTTGCTCCGTGCTCTCCCCCAGTCATTCCTCATCTCGCTGGAGATGGACTCGCTGGATTACCTGAAACGCAGCCTGCGCTACCTGGGCCGGTAAGCCGGGGCCCTCCCCCGGTCCTCCTTGGAGGTGCAGCGGGTGAAACGCGCAGTCAGTATCAGCCTGGGCAGTTCCAAACGGGACAAGGCGGTGACGATCACCCTCCTGGGCCAGGACATCACCATCGAGCGGATCGGCACCGACGGGGACGTGGCGCGGGCGACGCGGTTGTACAACGAGCTGGACGGCCAGGTGGACGCCTTCGGTGTCGGCGGCACCGACCTGGGCTTCACCGTCGGCCAGCGGTACTACCCCCTCCACAGCGTCCGCCAACTGGTTGCCGGCGTCCGGCACACGCCGGTGGTGGACGGCGGCGGGCTGAAACACACCCTCGAAGGGCGGCTGGCCCAGTTCATCGAGCGCCAGATCGGCGACCAGATCGCCCCCAAGCGGGTGCTGATCCCCTCTGGCGTGGACCGCTACGGGCTGGTCTCCTCGTTTGCTAGCGCCGGCTACGAGCTGTGCATCGGCGACCTGGGCTTCGCCCTCGGCGTCCCCATCCCGCTCCGTTCCCTGGGCGCGCTCCGTCTGCTGGCCCGCGTCCTGCTGCCCATTGTCAGCCGCATGCCGTTCGAGAAGCTCTACCCCACCGGCGAGAAGCAGGAGCAGATCGTGCCCAAATTCGAGCGCTGGTACGCCTGGGCCACGGTCATCGCCGGCGATTGCCTGTACATCAAGCGGCACATGCCCGCGCGGTTGGACGGCAAGGTGATCGCCACCAACACCACCACCGAGGCCGACGTCGAGCTGTTCCGCCAGCGCGGCGTGCGCATCCTGGTCACCTCCACCCCCCGCCTGGAGGGCCGTTCATTCGGGACGAACATGATGGAGGCGGCACTGGTCGCCGTGGCCGGCAAGGGCCGCCCGCTGACGACCCAGGAACTGGAGGAGATGCTCGACCGGCTGGGGTTCGAACCGTCCATCGAGTATCTGCAGGCGTAGGGACGCACAGCCATGCGCCCGGCGGGTAGGGGCGCACGGCCGTGTGCCCCGGCCGTGCGCCCCGGCCGTGCGCCCGGCGGGTAGGGGCGCACGGCCGTGCGCCCTGGCCATGCGCCCCTTAAGGAGGACACGATGAGCAGCCACGACGAACGCCCCCGACTGGCCGCGGCGATCCTGGCCGGGCATTCCCGCCACGAGGACGACCCGCTGGCCGAGTACACACTGGAGCGGCCCAAAGGCATGATCGCCATCGCCGGCCGGCCGATGATCGCCTTTGTGGTGGACGCGCTGGCCGGTTCCCGCTACGTGCAGCGCATCGTGATCATCGGGCTGTCCCCGACGGAGCAACCGCCCCTCTCCGTGCCCGTGGAGTACCTGCCGCCCGGCGGCGGGATCATGGACCATGCCGAGGCTGCGCTACGCCACATCTTTGCCCAGACGCCCGATCTGGACGGCGCGCTGATCTGCAGCGCCGACCTGCCGCTGATCACCCCGCCCATCGTGGACCGTTACGTCGAGACCTGTCTACAGACAGATCACGACCTCTACTATGGAGTGATCGAGCGTTCAGTGATGGAGGGTCGCTTCCCGACCTCGCGCCGCACCTACGTGCGGCTGACCGACGGGGAATTCGCCGGCGGCGACCTGATCCTTGTCCGCCGCGGCGCGACGACCGGCAACCGCGACCTATGGCGGCGGCTGGCCGCCGCCCGCAAGAGCCCGCTCCGTCAGGCGCTCATGCTCGGCCTGTGGCCGACGCTCAAGCTGCTCGTCGGGCGGTTGAGCCTGGCCGAGGCGGAGCGGTACGCCAGCCACGCCCTGGGCATCCGCGGCCGGGTGATCGTCTGCCCCTACCCGGAGCTGGGGATGGACGTGGACAAGCCGTTCCAGTTGGAGATCGCCCGCGCCGAGCTGGAGGCCCGTGCGCGTGTCGCCGCCGGCTAACCCGTCCCCTCTCGACCGGCTGCTGCGCGCCGATGCCGCCCTGTCGGCCCGCCTGGCGCTGCCCCCCGGCCCTCTGCGCTGGCTCGCCCTGTTGCTGGCGCACAGCGGCAACAGTCCGCTCTGGCTGGCCGGCGGCACAGCAGCCGCGCTGTGGGGCGACCTGTTCTGGCGGGCGGCGGGGGTGCGCGTCCTGGCCGGTACGGTGGCCGGCGGGGTTGCTGCGACGATCCTCAAGTTCGCCTTTCGTCGCCGCCGGCCGGGCCAGTCGTTCGCCGGGCTGTACAGCCGCCTCGACCAGCACGCTTTCCCCTCCGGTCACGCCACGCGGGCCGGCTGCGTGACCGTGGTGCTGGCTTCGCTGCTGCCCGGCTGGGCGGCCGCGCTGCTCGCCGCCTGGGCCGGCCTGGTCTGCCTGGCGCGGGTTTCCCTACAGGTCCACTACCTGCTCGACGTGCTCGTCGGCCTGCTGGTGGGGGGGCTGGTGGGGGCGCTTCTGCTGACGCTGTTGTGACGCGGTGACGCGGTGAATCTCCCCCTCTCCGCGTCTCCGCGTCTCCGCGTCTCCGCGTCTCCGTGTCACCGCGTCTCCGTGTCTCCGCGTCTCCGCGTCACCTGCGAATCACCGTCACCCCCCCCATCCACGGGCGCAGCACTTCGGGCACGACCACCGAGCCATCGGCCTGCTGGTAGTTCTCCAGAACGGCAATCATCACCCGTGGCAAGGCCAGGCCGGAGCCGTTGAGCGTATGGACGAAGGCCGGCTTTCCCCCGCCGGCGGGTCGGTAACGGACGTTCGCCCGGCGGGCCTGGAAGTCCTCGCAGACGCTGACCGAGCTGACCTCCAGCCATTCGCCGCAGCCCGGCGCCCACATCTCGATATCGTAGGACTTCGCCGAGGCGAAGCTCAGCTCGCTGCTGCAGAGCGCCTTCAGCCGGTGGGGGATGCCCAGTCGGCGGGCGATCGTCCGCGCGTGCCCGACCATCTCGTCCAACGCGGCGGCGCTCGTCTCCGGCGCGACGAACTGGTACATCTCGACCTTCTCGAACTGGTGGCCGCGCTTGATCCCGCGCACGTCCCGTCCGGCGCTCATCTTCTCGCGGCGGTAGCAGGGCGTGTGGGCCACGTAGCGCAGCGGCAGCGACTCGGCGGGGAGGATCTCGTCGCGGTGCAGGTTGGTCAGCGGGATCTCCGCCGTGCCGACGAACCACACATCGTCCTCGGCGTCGTGGTAGATGTTGTCGCGCAGCTTGGGCAGTTGCCCCGCGCCCCACATGCACTGCTCCTTCACCATCGAGGGCAGGTAGACCTCGGTGTAGCCGTGCTCACGGGTATGCACGTCCAACATCCAGGCGATCAGCGCCCGCTGCAGCCGCGCCCCGGCCCCCAGCAGCACGTAGAAGCGGCTGCCGGCGATCTTCACCCCGCGCTCGAAGTCGAGAATGCCCAGCTCCGGGCCGAGGTCCCAATGGGCGAGCGGTTCGAAGTCGAAGCGCCGTGGCTCGCCCTCCTCTTCCACTACCACATCGTGGGACTCGTCCGGGCCGACCGGCACGGAAGGTTGGGGGACGTTGGGGATGCTCAGGAGCAGGAGGTCGCGTTGCTCCTCCGTCTGGCGGACTTGCGCTTCCATTTCCACGATCCGGTCGCCGACGGCGCGCATTTCGACGATGCGCGTCTCGCGCCCGGCGGCGTCTTTCATGCGGCCGATTTCTTTGGAGACGCGGTTGCGCTCGGCGCGCAGCGCCTCCGCCTCGGCCAGCAGCTCCCGCCAGCGGCTGTCCAGCGCCAGCACCTCGTCCACGAGCGCCGGGTCGCCGTTGCGGGCGACGAGGGCGGCGCGGATGAGGTCGGGGTTCTTGCGGATCATCGCGATATCGAGCATGTTTCCCTCTTCAGAAGACCTCTTCGACCCTGCTATACAACGACGGCCACATGTTTCGACGCAACCTGAACTTCGTGCCATGATTATGCCCTGAGCGGGCGTCGAAGTCCACGTAGACAAAACCTTGCTCCAGGCCGGATAACAAGCCATCCAGGCTGACTCCTTGGAGAATCAACAGTTTGGAATACGAGAAGAATTCCTGCCGGCCTTCTCTTTTCACATCTGCAAGAACATAGAAGCAGTTGACGAGCTTCGTCCCAGCCTTGTGATACAGGTCGTTGAATCCCCAATAGGGTTGAGGATCCAATTCTCCCAACCCCACACGTTCTTCTACGGTCTTCAACCACTCCAAATGCCGACGATCCACCGCGCTGGCATCAAACGACACGCACACTTTACGTTGAGCACGATCAACTACGATCTTGAACCCTCTATCGCTTCGTCCCAGCCCGCTGATGGTCTGCCGAAAACTCATCTCTCCTGGATCATACTTACCGCCCGCTTCCTGGTGCAGCCAACCATACAGAGGTAAGAACACTCTCGAAGCAAATCTGAACGCTCGAGGTGATGGCTCCATATGAAAGAGCGTGATAAGCGATGACACACCTGCTCTCTGGCTCTTCAACTCCCACTCGGCAGCGTTGGGGATGGGTAGATTGTTCTCCTCAATACCCAGCAGATCCTCCAGCGTGTTCCCGATCCCGCCTACGTTCCCAGGCCTCGCGTTCGGTATCCACCCCATGCCGCGGATTTTCTTGAGCTCCTCGACCAGCGACTCCTTTGTGTAGCTTCTCGCGGGTTTGCCTTTTCCTGCCCAACTCCCATCGGCCTTATAGTCTGGCGTTTCATCCGCGATGAGCCGTAATTGCCTATATTCAGTGGAGCGTCCTTTCTGATCTTTCATGACATCACTGGCTCTATTGACTAACTTGCACATCCTGCGGTGGCCGCCAGAAGTCAAGGAGATACTCGAAGGTTGTCCCCATCGTGATATAGTTCGAAGGCCACCCGAAAATCCCGATCCGGTTCACGATGTTGGTACGATCCCAGATGATTACATTCCTTAGCTCGTATCCACGCCGACGCAACTCTTCAATAAGGGCAACATGGATGGTTATCCTCTCATTTTCCCACCACATATCCGGCACATTGATTACGCAATGTGCCCTGGGGCGTAGAAGCGGCAATAGACGCTCATAGATGTTACCCATAGCAAACGTGTAATCTTCCAAGGGCATTGTACCCAGATCGCGTGGATCTTGCGAATACTGTTCCACTTTCCCAAACTGCTCATTCTTGCGTTCATCGCCACGGCGTGACTTGTTTTTCCGTTTACGATTCAGTAAGTTCGCATACGGTGGTGAGGTCCAGATCAAGCTCACTGTCTCTGGGAGCAGGTATTGGTCAATATGTAGCGCATCATCCTGTATTGCCACTTGCTGTGCCCGGTTAAATAGATTGTTGTGCATTGCAAGTCGCTCTCTACAGAGTTCAATGTACCTTCGCTGCAGATCGAAACCGACCGCGTTCCTGTTCAAATCCTGCGCGGCCAACAACGTTGTGCCGCTGCCTACAAACGGGTCGAGAACCAGTTCTCCTTCATGAGAAAATAGCTCTATCACCTTCTTTGCCAGAGCCAGAGGGAAAGTAGCAGGGTGCAGACTCTTGTCTCGAATATCACGTCCCTCGTAGCTGAACTGCCAAACACCCAGTTGACTTTTAATCCACTCTTTCGCGGTCATGCAGTTCAGATGGTTTGGTTTACAGGCACAAGTCTTCGTATAGCCTATAGGAATTCGGACACGGTACAACTCACTCGATTCGCTAATGACACGTGGTAGGCCGATATTGCCTGACCTATCTTCAAGGCTCATCATACACCTCGTTTCCCCATCAGGCTCTCATCTCGTCGGGTAGTGTCACCCTCTTAAGGGGACTGCCTCCTCGGCGAGAACGTTATAACACATCCCCCGTGATCGCCCTTCTCCACACATACACACACTTCCGCAGCGATTCCCGTCCGTACTCGCCCATCTGCTGGCTGCTGTTGCCCTTGTCGCCCGGCAGGACGAGGATGCGCTCGACACGGAACCCCAGTTGCCCGGCGATGTCCGACAGAATCAGGTCAACCGGGATGCTGACGCCCGCGTAGCGGACGTTGTCGTTCACCATCAGCAGCGGGGCGTCCGGCTTCAGCACCCGCGCACACTCGGCCACGACGCAGGCCATCTCGTAGAAGTAACCCCGCACCATGCGCGGGATGCCGTTGTTGTTCAGCACACCCAGTGCCCTTTGTTCGTCCAGATAGCTCAGGATCGCCTGCAGCAACTCCTGCCGCTCCGCTGTCGCCACGGCCTCCGCCCAGCCGGGGTTCATGCTCAGCAGGTCCTTGACCCGATTCTCGACGGTGCAGCTGATCATCCGCTGGCGAAGCTCTGCCAATCCATGTTCGTCCACTCCCAACAGAGCCAGTTCCAGCGCATACGTGCGGGTGTAGTCGTACCGATTGCAGTACGGCGGCGAGGTGACCACGGCATCGTACTGCCCGGCGGGGAGCGTCGGCAGCACGTCGAGGCACGAACCTGTGTACAGACGGATCTCCCCCGGCGCACGCTCGTCGGCGAACAGCGCCAACTGCCTCTGCGCCGGCTGGAGGTCGGAGACGATTTCGTCGAGTTTGGCGCAGACAGCGGAGGCGAAATCGGGGATCGCGCCCTTGTCGAACGGCTTCTTCCCCTGGCGATGCCCGGAGCGATGGTCCCAGCGCAGGTACTGCCCATCCTTGCGGGTGTAGCTCACCGTCTCCAACACGCACAGCAGCGCAAAACGCAATACCGCCTGGACGCGCTCGTTCTCGCGGCGACAGGCGCCCAAATATTGCTCGATGGCCTCTCGCGTCGGCGGTGGATAGGCGTCTTTGGTGATCCGCAGTTCGCGCAGCGACAGCCGCGACTCGGAACGCTCCCAGGGCCGCTCCTGTGCCCAGCGCCGGAGCGCAGCGCAATCCTCTGCGAAGAACTCCGAGTCCAACAGCCTCTTCGTGGCGATGACCTGCTGGCCGATGGGCAGCAGCTCGATCCCGTCGGCGTCCAGTCCCCGCGCGCTGGCGGCGAACAGCGCCGTGCCGCTCCCGGCGAATGGGTCGAGCATCCTGCCGTGGACAACCCCGCAGGTCTCCAGCAAGTACTCGACCAGCGATGCGGAGAACACCTCTTTGAACCTGTACCAGCGATAGATGGGCCGGGCCTTGTTGGCCTGGAAACTGACCAACGCACGGGACAGGGAAGCCGCTGGGCAGAGGCGCTCCCCGTAGCGTTGGTGCAGTTCCCTGCTGAGCCGTTCGATCCGGTCCAACTCCATCCTCACGCCCCCTTGGGCCGCAGGTGCGGATAGAGGATCGCCTCACGGATCGAGGCGGTGTCGGTGAGCAGCATCGTCAACCGATCCACGCCCATGCCGAAGCCGCCGTTGGGCGGCATGCCGTACATCATCGCCTCCAGGTAGTCCACGTCCAGCGGGTGGGCCTCGTCGTCCTCGACGGCGTACAGGCGGCCCATCTCCAGGAAGCGCTGCTCCTGGTCGAGCGGGTCGTTCAGCTCGCTGAAGGCGTTGCCCATCTCCAGCCCGCCGATGAAGAACTCGAACCGCTCGACGTGCGTCGGGTCGTCCGGCTTGGCCTTCGCCAGCGGGGAGATGTCGCGCGGGTAATCGCAGACGAAGGTGGGCTGGATCAGCGTCGGCTCGACGATGCCGCCCAGCAGCTCCTTATCCACCAGCTTGCCCCAGGTGGCGCCGGGGGACGGGCGGATGCCACGGGCCTGCAGCGCCTCGGCCAGCGACGCGGCCGTGGGGTACTGGAGATAGTCAATCCCGCAGGTCTCGCGGATCGCCTCGCGCAGCGTCACCCGCCGCCACGGCGGGGTCAGGTCAATCGTCTGGCCCTGGTAGGGGATCACCGCGCTGCCCGTCACCTCGCGGGCCACGGCGGCGACCATCTGCTCGCACAGTTCCATCACCCCGTGATAGTCCATGTAGGCGGCGTAGAACTCCAGTTGGGTGAACTCCGGGTTGTGCTTGAAGGAGACGCCCTCGTTGCGGAAGTCGCGCCCGATCTCGTAGACGCGCTCGTAGCCGCCGACCAGCAGCCGTTTGAGGTACAGCTCGAAGGAGATGCGCAGGTAGAGGTCCTGATCGAGCTGGTTGTGATGGGTGACGAACGGGCGGGCTGCCGCGCCGCCGTAGATCGGTTGCAGCACCGGCGTCTCCACCTCCAGGAAGCCCTGCCCGTCCAGGAAGCGCCGCAGCGCGGACACGATGCGGGCGCGGACGCGGAAGCGCTCGCGCACCTCCGGATGGACGGCCAGGTCGGCGTAGCGGCGGCGGTAGCGTTCCTCGACGTCGGTCAGGGCGGAGAAGCGCACCACGCCGTCCGCCGACCGTTGCTCCTTGCCCCACGGCAGGGGGGTGAGGGCCTTGGCCAGCATGCGCAGGCGGCTCACCTGGACGGTGACCTCGCCGGTGCGGGTGCGCATCATGCTGCCGGCGGCCTCGACGAAATCGCCCAGGTCGAAATCGCGGCGGAAAGTCTCGTAGACCGCCTCGCCCACCTCGTTGGCGCGCAGGAGGAGCTGCACCTGGCCGCTCCCGTCCTCGA
The DNA here is from genome assembly GCA_034434755.1 of Anaerolineae bacterium. GTDB lineage: Bacteria > Chloroflexota > Anaerolineae > B4-G1 > DUEL01 > DAOTYW01. The sequence continues at coordinate 9,737 of DAOTYW010000045.1, forward strand.
CGTGGGCGAAGGTCGCCTTGCCCATCACCCGCACGCTGCGCAGCCGCCCGGCCACGACGACCGCTTGCCCGGCCCCGCCGGTCTCATAGGCCGCGACGGCCTGGGCGGTGGTGTGAGTGCGCTCGCAGCGGTGCGGGTAGGGTTGCCACCCCCGCTCGCGCAGCCGCTCCAGCTTTTCCAACCGTTGTCGTTGCAGGTCATCCAGTTCCATGCGCATGGACTCCTTCGCCGCCCGCAGGGTCACCCTCCCGCAGGTCGGGGCGCGATCCCCCGGCCCCATCGCGCGCCGAACCGTCACAGCCCGTCGTAACTGCCTACCGTCCGCGGCGCTGAGCCCTCACCCCACCCCCTACCCCCGCCCCTCTCCCGCCCGGCGGGAGAGGGGCG